>JABDLQ010000042.1 GCA_013002925.1 Gammaproteobacteria bacterium
TTCTGATCATAAAGCTGCCGGTTTCTGGTAGCCGTCGTGTCGTCGTCCCACAGAGCAACGCTTGCCCGTGCAACCGGTGGAGCCATCGTGCAACCATGGTAAGTTCGGTAAAGTCGATATTGGTCCACGATATCCGGCGCTGCCGCTACCATGCCCGAACGCAGGCCGGGTACATTGGAGCGTTTTGACAGGCTGTGAAACACTGCGCAACGATCCAGGTTCTTGCGTTGCATTTCCCGACAAACGTCCAGCAGACCAACGGGTGCCGTGCTCTGTCGAAAAATATCAGCGTAACATTCATCGCAGGCCAGAATAAAATCAAATTTGTCGGCCAACCGCAGGGCAGTGCACAACTGGTTGGTGTCGGCACAGCTGCCGGTGGGGTTACCGGGACTACACAGGATCAATAGTTCACAGCGTTCCCAGACCTCTGCCGAAACCTTATCAAAATCGGGCAAAAATCCGTTATCAGCTGAAAGATTCAGAAAATATGGCTCGGCACCGGCCAGCAAGGTTGCACCCTCGTATATCTGGTAAAACGGGTTGGGCATTACAACCAGTGGCTCATGTTTGTGACCGACTACCGCCTGAATAAACGAAAACAGCCCCTCACGCGTGCCGTTGACGGGCACGATCATGGTGGCCGCATCCAGCATGTCCGGTGGCAGCTGATAGCGACGCCGCAGGGCGCTTGCGCCGCTTTCGCGTAGTGCTGCCGTGCCCTGAGAGGAGGGGTAGGAATTAAGCCCGGATGCATCACCCAGCAGAGCGTTGACAAACGCCGGTGGCTGGTGACGCGGCTCGCCAATGTGCAGATGCACTGGCGCGAGATTCACTGGTGCCGAGGCGTCGGCAAGAAGAGACGACAGTTTAGCAAACGGATAAGGTTGCAGACGCTGGAGGCGAGGGTTCATCATCGGTTGCGCAATGTCATATTAACTATCTAGGTCGCTGACGGCAGCGATTCCATGATTTTTTCCTGCAAAACTGTGCAGGTTTCAGCGGAGAGCAGGGCTCCCTGGTTATCAGTGAGGTAGAAAACATCTTCTGCACGCTCACCAATTGTTACGATTTTCGCAGCAGTGACGAGCACGTCACATTCCACAAAAGCCTGGCCGACGCGTGACAGCAGCCCCGGCTGATCGGCTGCGATAAGTTCCATGATGGTCTGACGGTTGTTCGGATCAGACGCAAACTCGACCACCGTGGGCGTGGAAAAAATCTTGGTTTGCCGCGGCGCTGAGCGCGTGACTTTTGGCACATGCCGGGATGCAAAGGCCCGCAAAATTGCAGCCTCCAGGCGTTCTGCTCGCCGCTCTTCATCATGCGCAGATTCAGATACACCCAGAATCCGGTAGCTGTCCAGGCTGTAATCATGCGCAACATTGGTAACTCGTGCGTCCAGAATGGTCAGTCCTTGCTGTTCCAGCACCGCTGTTACGCGCGAGAACGTGTCAACCGCACGCGGTGCCAATACCATCATGCTGCCACCGTCAGCGCTGGACAGGTTACGCACTGCCACAACTGCATCGTGCTGTCTGATATGCCGTATCAACACTTCAGTGTGCCAACAAATTTCGGACGGTGAATGACGCAGAAAATAAGTTTCGTCAAAATTTTCCCAGGCCCTGAGACGCTGGTTATCGTCGATGCCCACCGCGTGTAATAGCGCAGCGGCCTGTTCACGGGTCTCAGTTATCAATTCCTCACGGTCGATCGGGTTTTCCAAACCTCGATCCAGCGCCCGACGCGTTTGTCGATAAAGTCGCTCGAACAGGGACGCCTTCCAGCTGTTCCATAGCTTGGGGTTGGTGCCACGGACATCCGCAACCGTCAGCACGTAGAGATATTTGAGATGCAGATCATCCCGCACGAGAGTTGAAAACTCATGAATGACCTGAGGGTCATTGATGTCTTTTTTTTGTGCAGTGGTAGAAAGTATCAGGTGATTGCGGACCAGCCAGGAAACCAGTCGCGCGTCATAGGTGCCCACGCCAAGTCGCAGGCAAAAATTTTCGGCTACTTCAGCGCCAAGTTCCGAGTGATCGCCACCGCGCCCTTTAGCAATGTCGTGAAACAAACCGGCGAGATAGACCAATTCCGGCTTGGGTAACGACTGCATTATCTGACTGCAATAAGGGAATTCGTGATTGAAACGGCTTAACGCAAAGCGGCGCAGATTACTGACCACAAACAGCGTATGTGCATCAACCGTGTAAGCATGGAACAGGTCGTATTGCATCAGTCCGACAATTTTACCGAACTCCGGGATATACCGTGCCAGTATCCCGTACACGTTCATGCGCCGTAGCACGTGCGTCACGCCAATTGGCGCCCGGAGGATTTTCAGGAAAGTTTTGAAGTTTTCCGGATCATTTCGAAACCGATCGTCAATGAGATCACGCTTTTGTCTGATCAGGCGGATGGTGCGGGCGCTCACCCCGGTGATTTCAACGTGTTCGTGGATCACTGCGAACAGTTCCATCAGTGCATTCGGGCGGCGTTCGAAAAGTTGCGAATCAATGACATCCAGGTTGTTATTGACGATTTGGAGATCATCGTTGATGCGTTTTGACGGCTCGTTTTTATTGATCAGAATTGCTTCACGAAATAATTGCAATAACATTTCGTTCAACCGTGTAACGCGTATCGCAGTTCGATAGTATTTTTGCATCAGTTGTTCGACACCCAGAGAGTGCGGTTTATCCTGATAGCCAAATTCCTCCGCCAGTCGCGCCTGGTGGTCGAACAGCAGGCGGTCTTCGCGCCGCCCGGTCAGGGTATGCAATGCAAACCGGATTTTCCACAAAAACGCCCGGTCCTGGGAAATCGTGAGATATTCGTGCGCACTTAAAAAATCAGTGGAGACCAGTTCACGCAGCGTGTCGGCGCCAAAATGACGCTTAGCGACCCACCCGACCATCTGGATGTCTCGCAAGCCTCCGGGAGAGCCCTTCAAATTGGGTTCCAGGTTGCTGGCAGTGTCGTGATAACGGGCGTGTCTGGCGGTCTGTTCCTGCAGTTTGGCCTCGAAGAATTTGTTGCTGGGCCAGATTGATTCCGGTCCGGTTTTTTTGCGCATTTTTGTAAACAGCTCGGCATCACCGTGGAGTAGTCTTGATTCCATCAGACTGGTCGCGACAGTTATGTCCTCTTTGGCAGCACGAACACATTCTTTGAGCGTTCTGACACTGTGCCCGACCTCCAGGCCCACATCCCACAGCATGGTCAAAAACTGTTCGATGCCTGCGCGGTCGTCTGCATTGATACGCTTGCGCCCGACCAGCAGCATCACATCGATATCTGAACCCGGATGCAGTTCGCCACGTCCGTAACCGCCGACAGCAATGAGCGCCATCTTGCCGAATTGTTCGCCGGCACTATTGCGCCACACGCGCAACAAAATGCCATCTACGAGCAGCGCAAGATCACGTACCAGTGGTTCGATCGTGTCATTGTTGCGAAACCGTTCGACGAGACGCCGACGTCCGCGTTCCAGGGTGGCGCGATAACGCCCGATATCGTCTACACTACCGTCAAGTTGACGATCAAGGCTTGCAAGCTCTGGCCAGGCATCAAAATTTTCCGACACGGAATGAGTCGCCACGGTTATATTTTTTCATCCGCGCCGAGTGTCAGAATTTCGTGCCCGGAATCCGTGACCAGTATGGTGTGCTCCCATTGTGCTGAAAGCGAGTGGTCCTTTGTCACGACGGTCCAGCCATCGGGTAATATTTTTACATGGCGGCGACCGGCATTGATCATCGGTTCGATGGTAAACGTCATACCGGCTTCAAGGGCCAGACCCTCTCCCGGGTTGCCATAATGCAGTACCTGTGGGTCTTCGTGAAAGACCCGGCCGATGCCATGGCCACAAAACTCCCGTACGACCGAATATCCGCGCTTTTCAACAAACGACTGAATCGCATGCCCGATATCGCCGAGTGTACCGCCGGGTCTGACCTGGGCGATTCCCAGAAGCATTGCCTCGCGCGCGGTTTCAGACAAGCGTCGGCCAATCACTGTGGGTTGACCGACATAGAACATACGACTGGTGTCTCCATGATAGCCATCTTTGATTACGGTGATATCAACGTTGACTACATCGCCTTTGCGCAGCTTTTTGTTGCCGGGGATACCATGGCAAACCACGTGGTTCACAGAGGTACAAATTGATTTGGGAAACCCGCGATAATTCAGTGGTGCGGGAATGGCGCCTTGTTCCTCCGTGATGTAGCGGTGGCATATGGAATCGAGCTCGTCCGTCGTCGCACCGGCGCGGATATGCCCGGAGATCATATCCAGTGCTTCTGCGGCCAGTCTGCCTGCTGTGCGCATTTTTTCCTGTTCTACCAATGACTTAATTGTCACACTCATAAGATTTCCAAGGTTTTTCCGGGGTTCGGCATGTGCCGGGATGACCGCAAATTGTTGATTGTGGCCGCATATGGTATAAATCGCGCGCTTTTTAAGCAATCAAATACACACACGCGTTAACAACACCCTGCTGGGTGCCATCGATAGCAGATGGTTAGCCGGGTAGAGCGCGTGGAGGCAAAACCCAACAGGAGAACAAAATGTCTACCGTATCCATGCGGCAAATGCTGGAAGCGGGTGTCCACTTTGGGCACCAAACCCGTTTCTGGGACCCAAAAATGGCTCCGTACATTTTTGGTGAACGTAATAAAATTCATATTATCAATCTTGAGAGAAGTCTGCCTCTTTTCAGGGAGGCAAGCGAATTTGTCAAGAACCTGGTCGCTGACGGTGGCTCCGTGATGTTTGTCGGAACCAAGCGGGCGGCTCGCGATTCTGTAGCAAACGAGGCAATTCGCTGTGAAATGCCGTACGTGAGCCATCGCTGGCTCGGCGGCATGCTGACCAATTTCAAAACGGTGCGCCAGTCAATCAAGCGCCTGAAAGATCTTGAGGCCATGGATGAGGCCGGCACGTTTGAAGCACTGAATAAAAAAGAAGTGCTCGGCTTGCGGCGTGAAATGACCAAGCTGGAACGCAGTCTCGGCGGCATCAAAAATATGCCGTCACTGCCGGATGCGCTGTTTGTGGTCGATGTCATGCACGAGCGCATCGCAATCAATGAAGCCAAGAAACTGGGCATTCCCGTTATCGGTGTAGTGGATACCAATAGCTCGCCGGATGATATTAATTATGTGATCCCGGGCAATGATGACGCGATGCGGGCAATTGGTCTTTACACGATGTCGATTGCTGATGCGGTGCTGGAGGGCAAGGCCTCCATACCTTCAGTTGCCGTGGGTGAAGACGAGTTTGTCGAACTCGATGAAGACGGCAAACCCAAGAAGAAGAGTGCCCCGCGCAAGAAAGCGGCGAAAAAAAGCACTCGCAAGAAAACCGCCCGTAAGCCAGCGGCTGTAAAAGAGGCGGCACCTGAAGCACCGGACACTGCGGCCACTGGTGACGATGCAGCAGTTGAGAAAGCTGCGGAGCCAGCACCCAAAGCCGAAACCCCGGTAGCCGACAGCGAATAATGCTTGCCGGTACGCGACACCCGCAAGGGTGTCGCGGTGTTTTAAAATCCAAAATTACGAGAGGAATAAGCCATGTCCATTACGGCAACCATGGTCAAAGAACTACGCGAGCGCACAGGCGCTGGCATGATGGAATGTAAAAAAGCGTTGGTAGCAACATCAGGCGATGTTGAAGCAGCGATCGAGGCGATGCGCAAAAGCGGCCAGGCGAAAGCCGATAAAAAAGCCGGTCGCGTGGCAGCGGAAGGCATGATTGTAATCGAAGCCAACAATGACGCCGGTGTAATCGTCGAAATCAACAGCGAAACGGATTTTGTGGCAAAAGATGAAAGCTTTGGGAAATTTGCCAAAGCTGTAGCGACCACGGCAATGAACAGCAAGGCAGAAGATGTGACCGCATTGACCACTGAGGTGATCGCGGATGGAATAACTGTGGATGCTGCCCGCCGTGAGCTCATTGCCAAGCTTGGTGAAAACATCGGTGTGCGCCGCATGGCTCGAATCGAAGGCGGCGATGTCATTGCCTCCTATCTGCACGGCAATCGCATTGGTGTGCTGGTGGCATTAAAAGGCGGTGATGAGGTGCTTGGCCGTGACATCGCCATGCACGTGGCGGCGGCCAATCCTGTCTGTGTGGACGCGGCAGATGTTCCTGCGGAGTTGTTGGAAAAAGAACGGGAAATCAAGCTGGAACTTGCGCGTGCATCGGGTAAGACACCGGAAATCATGGAAAAAATGGTTGCAGGCCAAATTCGCAAATTTGTCAACGAAATCACCTTGACCGGGCAACCTTTCGTAAAAGACCCGGATCAGTCTGTTGGCAAGCTCTTAAAGAGCGCTGGCGCCACCATCACCGCCTTTATTCGCTATGAGGTCGGTGAGGGGATCGAGAAAAAAGAAGAGAACTTTGCCGAAGAAGTGATGAAGCAGGTTAACGCCGCTGACGACTAGCCGGCAGCGAATCCGGGGTGGCATGTCAGTAAGATGCCCACGGCTGCTGCAATCATGTAGAATACGGCTGCCCGCAAAACCCCGCGCTTGCGGGGTTTTGTTTATCTGCCTCCGGTGATTTAAATGTCTGACTCGAAAACTCAAATCAAACGCATATTGCTAAAACTCTCCGGCGAAGCATTGCTGGGTGAGGTGGATTACGGCATCGATCCCAAGGTGATTCGGCGGATCGCCGAAGAAATCAAGGAAGTCACCGAACTTGGGGTCCAGGTTGGAGTAGTAATAGGTGGCGGCAATATTTTCCGGGGCGAAGGCCTTGCCCGTTCGGGCATGGATCGCGTCACCGGCGATCATATGGGTATGCTGGCTACCGTTTTAAATTCACTGGCGTTGCAGGATGCTCTGGAGGGTGCCGGCGTTTACGCCCGGGTCATGTCGGCGCTGGCCATTCATGATGTGTGTGAAGACTATATCCGGAGACGGGCTATCCGGCATCTGGAGAAAGGACGGGTCACGATATTCGCCGCGGGCACGGGTAATCCGTTTTTTACGACCGACACAGCCGCCGCGTTGCGAGCGACGGAAATTGGCGCGGACTTGTTGCTCAAGGCAACAAAGGTCGATGGGGTATATTCATCAGACCCGATGGTCAATAAAGATGCGGTTCGTTATCCGCAACTTTCGTATACCAAGGTGCTGGTGGACGATTTACGTGTGATGGATGCGACAGCGGTTGTCATGTGTCGGGATAATCAAATGCCATTGCGGGTGTTTAATTTGTTTAATAGTGGTGACCTGGTGCGCATTGCCCGGGGAGAGGATGTCGGCACATTAGTGTGCGGATAACAGCAGGAGTACGACATGATTGAAGACATCAAGAAAGACGCCGATCAGCGCATGGCAAAGAGTGTCGAAGCGCTACGCGGTGTATTAAAAAAAATTCGCACAGGCCGTGCGCATACCAGCCTGCTGGATCAGGTGACGGTCGAATATTACGGTTCCAAAGTGCCGCTGTCCCAGGTTGCAAATATCTCGGTCGAAGATGCCCGCACGTTGACCGTTACCCCATGGGAAAAGCAGATGGTCGCGGTGGTTGAAAAAGCGATTATCGACTCGGATCTGGGGCTGACGCCAAACAGTGCCGGGATGCTGATTCGGGTGCCGTTGCCGCCTTTAACCGAAGAGCGCCGCAAAGAAATGATAAAACTGGTTCGCCATGAAGCTGAGCAAGGTAAAATTGCAATTCGAAATATTCGTCGCGATGCACTGCACAGTATCAAGGAGTTGCTAAAGGAGAAAGAAATTACCGAGGATGACGACCACAAGGCGAGCGATGACATGCAAAAAATTACCGATGCACAAATCGCGCAAATCGATGAGGTGCTCAAAGACAAGGAAAAAGATTTAATGGAGTTCTAGGACCCGGCACGTCCTGTTTCCTGCCCCTCTATGTCGGATAAAACCACAATTACCGAGCAACTACCCCGACACATCGCAATTGTCATGGATGGCAATGGGCGCTGGGCGGAGCGTCGCGGTGAGCGCCGCAATGCAGGACATCGTGCAGGCGTAAACGCAACCCGCAGGATCGTCGAGGCCTGTGGTCAACTGGGCATTGATGCCTTGACGTTATTCGCATTCAGTAGTGAAAACTGGCAGCGTCCGCCTTCTGAAGTCGGGATGTTGATGGCGCTTTTTATCGAAGCGCTGGGTCGCGAAGTCAAATCCCTGCATGAAAAAAACGTGCGCTTGCAGTTTATTGGCGAGCGCAGCTTGTTGTCTGAAAAGTTGCAACGAAAAATGTCCGACAGCGAGTTGCTTACTGCAGCAAACGGTGGCCTGCAATTATATGTCGCGGTGTCCTATGGAGGGCGCTGGGATATTACGAATGCTGCCCGACGCCTCGTGGAGGAAGTCGCGCACAGTGGGCTCACACCCGGGCAGGTCACAGAAGAGAGATTGCACCAGTGTCTGGCTCTGGCTGCAGTAAAAGATCCGGATTTATTTATCCGTACCGGCGGCGAACACCGCATAAGTAATTTTCTTTTGTGGAATCTGGCCTACACTGAATTATATTTTACCGATGCCTTGTGGCCTGACTTTGGGCCCGCCGACCTGGAGTTGGCAGTGCGGGAATATCAACAGCGCCAGCGCCGTTATGGCCGCGTACCCCAGCAACACGAGGAGCCGGGCTGATGCTGATACGGCGAATAGTAACGGCTGTATTATTGGTTATCCCCATTATTGGGGTGCTCGTTCTGGCCCCGGGACCCTGGGTCGCCGGTGTGGCATTTGCGCTGTACTTTATGGCGGCGTGGGAGTGGTCAGGTTTTTTGCAGA
Organism: Gammaproteobacteria bacterium; assembly: GCA_013002925.1. Taxonomy (GTDB): domain Bacteria; phylum Pseudomonadota; class Gammaproteobacteria; order Steroidobacterales; family SZUA-146; genus SZUA-146. The sequence continues at coordinate 8,802 of JABDLQ010000042.1, forward strand.
GGCGGAATGCTGTGCGCCGCGCGCTTCTGGTGCTGTGCTATGCGGGGTTGATGATAAGCACACTCTGGCTGCTTGAACATGCGCAACTGATGCGCTGGTTATTCTTCGCTGTGCTTGTCTGGTGGGTCATTGCCCTGGTCTGGATCACCCGCTACCCAACGATTGTCCCGGACGGTTTAGTTGGGCTGTGTGGTGTACTGGTGCTGATACCACCTGTGGCAGTGATCATGTTCTCGCGGGTGCAACAGCCGTCCGAATTATTGATTTTTGTCTTTATCATCGTCTGGGCCGCGGACATTGGCGCCTATTTTGTCGGTCGCAGTCTCGGCCGACATAAACTTGCGCCAAAAGTCAGCCCGGGCAAGACCTGGGAGGGCTTTTTTGGCGGTATGGCAGCCGCAGTTTTGGCGGCAGTCGGGTTTGGGCTGGTGACCGGGAGCCCTGCGCTTGTGCCGCTGGTATTGATGGGATTGCTCGGGGCTGCCGGGTCGGTAGTGGGTGACCTGACGGTCAGTCTTTTCAAACGTCACGCAGGTGTGAAGGACAGTGGTTTTATTTTCCCCGGGCATGGCGGTGTGCTCGATCGTTTCGATAGTTTTTCTGCGGCGGCACCGGTGGTGTTTGGTCTGAATTTCTCGTTGGGCTACCTGCTGGTTTGAGAGCATATTCGATAAACCCGTAACAAATTTGAAGTTTTTCTAAATCTGACGCGGAACCAACAGCTTAGCTTATGGTCTTTTGAAGCTGGTCATTGCATTATTCCATTTTAACAAATGCAGATGATTTGCCGCGACAAAACCGGGGCAATGCTGGCCATCGACAGCCCCGGACAAGGCTGTACTGGAGTAATAAATTTTGAATATCATGCTGATTGTGCAAATGATAGTGTTCGCCCTTCTGGCGATCGGAATTCTGGTGACCGTACATGAATACGGTCACTATATTGTTGCCAAAAAGCTGGGTATCAAGGTCCTGCGTTTCTCGGTGGGGTTTGGCAAGCCTGTCTGGTCGAAACGGGCAGGCAGCGATCAGACCGAGTACGTGATTTCAAGATGGCCTTTGGGTGGCTACGTCAAGATGCTTGATGAGCGCGATTGTGAGGTCGCCCCTGAAGAGCAGCACCGGGCGTTCAATCGGCAGCCGATCAGCCACCGGATTCTGGTTCTGGTTGCCGGCCCGGCTTTTAATTTTCTGCTCGCCGTGCTGTTTTTTTGGCTGGTATTTGTCATTGGCGTCAACGGTGTTGCGCCGGTGCTGGGGTCTGTCACCGTTGACAGCCCGGCAGCCCGGGCAGGTCTGGAGGCCGAGCAGAAGATTGTGAGTGTCAACGGCAAAAATGTTGCCACCTGGTCGGAAGCCCACCTGGCGTTGCTGGATGCCGTGATTGAAAATGATAGCGTGGCGCTTGAAGTTCAGCATTTTTCAGGCGGCCGCACCTACAAACGGGTGCTCGACAACATTGGCGACCGTAAAGCGCTGACGGCGCCGGAAGCTCTCATGCCAGGACTGGGTCTGACAGTCTGGCGTCCTCCCAGCCCGCCGGTGATCAGTATGGTCGAACCGGGTTTGCCGGCAGAACGTGCAGGACTACTACCTGACGATGTCGTAACAGGCATCGATGGCAGACCGGTAGAATCGTTTGATGATGTGATATCGGTGATCTCGGACCTGGCCAATCAAACAGTACCGATAACTGTTATGCGCGGGCAGTCGAGTGTGAGCTTTAATGTGAGCCTGCAGTCGATGGAACGGGATGGTGTCACGGTTGGTCGCCTTGGCGCGGGTTTCAAACCATCTGCCGAAGCTCAGGCACAGTGGGAATCGTTGCTTGCAAAAACTCAGTATGGACCTGTGCAGGCGCTCGGTCGAGCCGGGGAAGAAACGTGGAATATGTCCGTGATGATGCTGAGTATGCTGGGCAAAATGGCCATCGGTCAGGTGTCGGTGCGCAATATCAGTGGTCCTTTGAATATAGCGAGGTTTGCGGGATACTCGGCACGGCAGGGGCCTGCGTATTACATCCGTTTCCTCGCGTTGCTTAGCCTGAGTTTGGGTGTGCTCAACCTGTTGCCAATCCCGATGCTTGATGGTGGTCAGGTAGTCTATCAACTGGCGGAAGCCGTAAAGGGTTCCCCGCTGTCGATGCGAACCGAGATGGTCGGGCAACAAATCGGAATCACTTTATTATTCATTTTGATGTTCTTTGCATTTCGTAATGACATCATCAGTATTTTTGGTTGAAGGAGTGCATCTGGTGCATCGTCTGGTTTGGATAATCGCCGCAGCGACAACAGTCCTGGGTAACGCGGTATGGGCACAAACAAATTCCGACTTTGTCGTGCGCAATATTCGCATTGAGGGGCTGCAGCGCATCAGTGATGGTGCCGTATACAATTATCTGCCAGTCGATATTGGAGACGAGCTTAACGAGCGGCGCATTCAGGAGGCGTTACGCGCAACCTATGACAGTGGTTTCTTTTCCGATGTTGAGATGCGGCGCGACGGCAACACGCTGGTATTGATAGTCAGGGAACGTCCTTCCATCGCTTCTTTTGATATTACGGGTAACAAGGATATTAAAACGGAAGACCTGGAACGCAGTCTTAAAGACGCGGGTCTGGCTCCTGGCCTGCCCTTTAATAACCCGATACTGGTGGATGTAGAACAATCTCTTACACAAGAATATTTTTCCCGGGGTAAATACGCTGCGACTGTGAAAACCGAGGTCGAAGAGCTTGAAGATAACCGGGTCAAGGTGGCCGTGAAAATAACTGAAGGCGATCGCGCGCAGATTCGACAGATAAATGTGGTGGGCAACACCGTGTTTGATGATGACGAACTGCGTGGGGAGATGTCTCTGCGGACGCCTAATTTCCTGTCATGGATTCGCAAAGATGACCGTTACTCCAAAGAAGCGCTTAATGGCGATCTGGAAACTCTGACGTCTTACTACATGGATCGTGGCTACGCAGATTTTGAGGTTACCTCCACCCAAGTGGCAATATCTCCTGACAAACGCGATGTATTCATCGATATCAATGTCAGGGAAGGTGATATCTATACAATTGATGAGGTTACTCTGTCGGGTGATCTGGTCGTATCGGAAGAAGAACTGAAGCAGTTGATATTGCTAAAGTCTGGACAGATATTTTCCCGCAAACTGATGACCTCTACCAATGAGTTTATTCAGTTTCGTCTGGGCCAGGAGGGCTTCGCCAGAGCTGAAGTTCAACCGCTGCCACAGATCAATCGTGAAGAAAAAACCATTGACATTGATTTGCGGGTAATTGCAGGTGATCGGGTCTATGTGCGCAACATAAATTTCAAGGGAACAAGCAGCATAAATGATGAGACTCTGCGTCGTGAAATGCGGCAAATGGAAGGCGCATGGCTATCCAATACCGCAGTGGAGCGTTCGGAAGAACGTATACGTCGTTTGCCCTACGTAGAAGAAGTCAGCTCGGAAACTGTCACTGTTGCCGGCACTCCCGATCTGGTGGATATTGAATTCGAGGTCGAAGAGGGTCTGCCAGGGCAATGGGGTGGCGGTGTCGGCTATTCGGGGCTGCAAGGAATAATTCTGAATGGTAATTTCACCCATACCAATTTTTTAGGCACGGGTAATCGCGTTGGTCTGGATATCAACGCGGGTCGTTATAGCAAGGTGTACAGTCTGTCGCATACGGATCCGTATGCCACACCTAACGGTATCAGCCGTCAAATGTCGATATCATACCGGGACATAACACAGTTCGTATCCGGCTCATCGGATTTCAGCACTGAAACCCTGCAGGCTGGAATAGATTATGGTATTCCCTTGTCTGAATACTCAAGCCTGCGTTTGGGTGCGTCCTATCAGGACAACGAACTGCTTGTCAGTGGTTTCAGCGGTAGCCAGCAGTCTATTGCTTTCGTAAATAACAACGGCGATTCCTTCGAGGTTGTCAATGACAATATGAGTGTCTGCGGCACGGATCCCATAGCGGAAATAGTGAACCCTGATATCTGCGGAACATCGTTCAATGTTTTCGAACTTTTTGCAGGCTACTTTTACGATAGTCGCAACCGCTTTTTGTTTCCCACGCGCGGCATGCGGCATCAGCTTAGCGTCTCGATGACCGTGCCTGGCAGTAAAGTTGAATATTACGTCGCGTCGTATAATTTTCGTGGATTGTGGCCAATCTGGGGTGATGTCATATTGTCGACGAACCTCGAACTGGCATTTGGCGATGCATTAAACGCGACCACAGATTTGCCGCCATTCAAAAACTTTTTCGTTGGTGGGCCTGATTCCATTCGCGGCTTTCGTCAGGGTCAGTTAGGTCCGATCGACTCGCGCGGCAACCCATATGGTGGCAATCTCAAAACGCTGGCCCAGTTGGAGCTGATATTGCCAACGCCTGAGAAATTCAGGCGCTCAACGCGCGTTAGTTTGTTTTACGATGTTGGTAATGCCTGGTATACGGGCTCGACACCATTTTTCGATTTTGGTGCAAACCCGCAATCGATTGATTACGATTTTGATCCCAGTGAATTACGCCAGTCAGCGGGCGTAGCGTTGCAATGGCTCGCACCGCTTGGCACGTTTAAATTCAGTTATGCGATACCACTGAGCTATTTTGAGGGCTATCGGGATGCCAGCGGCAATATTCTACAGTTTAGTGATGAGCTGGAGCGTTTTCAGTTTACAATCGGACGTTCATTCTAGGTTCGTTTACTTTGTGCCGACAGAAACAGGCGGGATAAAATAGTTGCGGGGGCGCATGTGGGGAACAACGCATTCAACATGTTGCTGACGATAGGTAGCCAATTTGTTGCCTAAGCTGCAGTATTGTGACGGTAAGGGGTTGATCCATGCGCGTAGCTGAGCTGGCCGTACGTTTTGGTTGTGAAATCGTCGGTGATCCTGAAACCCGGGTAACCGCGGTCGCGACCCTGGAAAAAGCCGGTGAACTGGACATTTCATTTCTGGCCAACGCCAAATATCGCAGCCTGTTAAAAACCTCACGCGCCGGCGCGGTTATATTGAGCGCAGCTGATGCGCCGGATTGTGCAACGACAGCCCTTGTGCACAAGAATCCATATGAAATTTACGCGCGGGTTGCCGCGATGTTGCATCCACAACCAAAGATGCGTGCCGGTATCGATGCTATGGCGTCAGTAAGTGCTCAGGCGACAATATCGCAGTCGGCCAGCATTGCTGCCGCAGTGGTAATTGCAGATGGTGTGCAAATTGGTGAGCGCTGTGTGATTGGACCTGGCTGTGTGATAGGGCGGGATGTCCACATCGAAGACGACACTCGCCTGGTGGCAAACGTTACACTTTGTCATGGTGTTTCGATTGGCAAGCGGTGTGTGCTGCATCCAGGTGCGGTGATAGGTGCGGATGGATTTGGTATTGCAAATACGGATGACGGCTGGATAAAAGTACCGCAACTTGGTGGAGTACGCATTGGAGATGATGTCGAGATCGGTGCCTCTACCACAATCGATCGTGGTGCCATTGATGACACCGTGGTCGGTAATGGTGTCAAACTCGATAACCAGATTCAGGTCGCACACAATGTGCATATTGGCGATCACACTGTGATTGCCGCCTGCACCGGGATTTCCGGCAGCACGCGCATTGGTAAACGCTGTATGATAGGCGGGGCCGTGGGTTTCGTGGGTCATCTGGATATCTGTGACGATGTGGTGGTCACCGGCCAGACCATGGTTAACCGAAGCATCACTGTACCGGGTATGTATTCAAGTGCGCTGCCAATGGACGAAGCCAGGCGATGGCGTCGCAACAGTGCAAGATTTCGCAAACTCGACGAACTGGCAAAGCGGCTGGGGCAGCTCGAGAAAGACCTGAAAGCCAATCGATAAAATGGGGGAGGATATGTCTGCACCGTACTCAATGGATATTCATGAGGTGCTAAAACAATTGCCACACAGGTATCCGTTCCTGTTAGTTGACAAGGTTCTGCAATGCAGTCCCGGAGAATCGCTTACGGCAATAAAAAATGTAACGATCAACGAACCGTATTTTACTGGTCATTTTCCGCAGCGACCGGTAATGCCCGGTGTCATTATCCTGGAAGCGCTGGCACAGGCAACAGGTCTCCTGGCGTTTGCTACCGTGGGCAGTACGCCGGAAGACAATGTGCTTTATTATTTTGTTGGCATTGATAAAGCCAGGTTTCGCAAACCAGTGGAACCAGGGGATCAGGTGATCCTCAATGTTGAGCTGTTGCGGCAGATTCGCGGCATGTGGAAGTTTTCAACTCGCGCCGAAGTAGACGGTCAGATTGTCGCTTCAGCTGAAATGATGTGCGCACCGTCGGAGTTTTCCAGTTGATCCACCCCACGGCCATAATCGACGCTGGTGCGCAACTCGCCGCCGGCGTTGAGGTCGGTCCTTACAGTGTCATTGGCCCCGATGTCACTGTTGGTGAAAACACCAAAATCGATGCGCAGGTAATTATCACCGGACCAACCAGTATCGGCGGGCACAATCATATTTTTTCACAGGCCAGTATCGGCGCTGCACCCCAGGACAAAAAATACAACGGGGAGCCGACGCGGCTGGAAATCGGTGATCACAATACTATTCGTGAATTTTGCACCATTAATCGCGGAACTGCACAAGACCGCGGTGTAACCACGATCGGGAATCACAACTGGATCATGGCCTATGTGCATATCGCCCATGACGTCATCGTTGGCGATCACACCATACTGGCGAATAACGCCACCCTTGCGGGTCACGTAGAGGTTGGTGATTATGCGATTTTGGGTGGGTTCACCAAAGCGCATCAGTTTTGCCGAATTGGCGCTCATTCGTTTTGTGCTATGGACACCGGACTGTCAAAAGACCTGCCCCCCTATGTCGTGGCGGCGGGTCATCTGGCAGAGCCGAAGGGCATAAACAGCGAGGGTCTCTCGCGGCGTGATTACACGGCCGCGCAGATTCGTAACATCAAGAGCGCTTACAAAACAATCTATCGATCCGGACTCAAGCTCAGCGAGGCCGTGGCTGCCCTTGAAAAACAAAGGGAAGAGGCACCTGAGCTTGAGATTCTGATTCGGTTTCTGGCGACGACCGAACGCAGCATCATTCGCTGACCGGGTATGACCACTTTGCGTCTGGCGTTGGTGGCAGGGGAGTTGTCTGGCGACACACTGGGTGCCGGTCTGTTGCAGGAGCTTTCCAGTCGCGGGATAGCTGTGGAGGCCTTTGGTGTGGGTGGGCCTGCGATGCAGGCGGCGGGTCTTGAAACCTGGTTTGACGCACGGGAAATTTCAGTGATGGGCATCGGCGAGGTGGTGCGTCATCTGCCGCGATTGCTGCGTCTGAAAAAACGCCTGTTTCGCCAGATACTGGCACGCCGCCCACATGCCTTCATTGGCATTGATCTACCGGATTTTAATCTCGCACTGGCCGCTGGTTTGCACCAGGAGGGCATTGCCACGGTGCAATATGTGAGTCCCTCAGTGTGGGCATGGCGGCCGCGCCGGGTAAAAAAAATCGCCCGCGCTATTGACCTTGTATTGTGTCTGCTGCCATTTGAAACTGATTTTTACCGGCAACATAATGTGCGGGCGGCGTTTGTAGGGCATCCGCTCGCCGATAACATTGCACCGGAGACCGATTGCGCTCCGGCGCGGCGTCAACTTGATCTGGACTCGACGTCACCGGTGGTAGCGGTGCTGCCAGGCAGTCGCGTGTCGGAGGTGCAGGCGCTGTCCGGCCTGTTTCTGGAGGCGGCGCGGCAGGTTGCGAAAAAACTCCCCGATGTACAATTCATCACGGCGCTGGCCAGTGATCCTGTGAGTGACTGCTGGAACACTGCTGTGAACGCGCACCCTGATGCACCCCCGGTGACAGTGTGCGGTGCCCCTGCTGCCACTGTCATCGCGGCAGCCAATGTGACGTTACTGGCATCCGGCACTGTGGCGCTGGAAGCGCTGCTGGTGGGTCGGCCAATGGTAGTATCGTACCGGTTATCGGGCTTTACATGGTGGTTTGTGCGGACATTCAATCTGCTCAATGTAGAACGGTTTTCGTTGCCAAATCTGCTGGCCGGTCGTGACCTTGTTCCGGAACTGATGCAGGAAGACGCCCGTCCAGAGCGACTCGCCGAAGCCGTCATATCACAGTATCATCGCCGGCATGATCAGGAGCTGCATAGCGCATATGCAGCGATTCGGGCGCAACTATCCATGAATGCCGATGCGGCGGCAGCAACGGCACTGCTGGATCTGGTGCAACACACACAGCGGAAAACAGATGATCGGTAACACAAACAACAGCAGTTCCGGGAGCGCCGGGGTCGACGAGGCAGGCCGTGGGCCGTTGGCAGGCCCGGTCGTCGCGGCGGCCGTCATCTTACCGCCCCGGCATGGCATATCGGGGATCAACGACTCAAAAAAGTTGAGTCCGCGTGCGCGTTCGGTGTTGAGCGCGCAGATCAAGACCCACGCCAGTTGCTGGTCCATTGCCAGCGCAACGCCCGCGGAAATAGACCATCTGAATATACTGCAGGCCACGATGGTGGCGATGGCGCGTGCCCTGGAGGGACTTTCAGTACAGCCAGCGACGGCTTTTATCGATGGCAACAGGTGCCCGGAACTGGCACCCCATCTCAACATTGCCCTGACGGCGGTCGTCGGTGGTGACAGGAGCCATGAAACCATCGCCGCTGCTTCGATTCTTGCCAAAGTCCATCGCGATGAGTTGATGATTCGGTATCACTCCCAGTATCCCGAGTACGGGTTTGATCAGCATAAAGGCTACCCAACCGCACGCCATATCGCTGCACTTGTAAAGTACGGACCGGTTGCCATTCACCGGCGCAGTTTTCGGCCCGTTGCGGACAATCTGCGCGTGCCGGACCCACAGGGAATCGGCGGGTAATGACAGACTTCGTTCATCTGCGGGTTCATTCCGAATTCTCACTCTGTGACAGCGTGGTGCGATTGAAACCGCTCATGAAAGCCGTGGGTGAGCGCGATATGCCGGCTGTCGCCGTGACCGACGAATGCAATCTGTTTGCGATCATCAAGGCGTATAAAGCAGCTGCCCGTGCCGGCATAAAAATTATTATTGGCGTGGATCTGTGGCTTGCAGACCACCGCGAGGACAAAACTTGTGGTCGGCTGACGTTGCTGTGCCAAAACCTCGACGGATACCGCAATCTTTCCAGGTTGATAACACGCGGGTACCTGGAAGGTCAGCATCGTGGCAAGGTGCGGATATTGCGCGAATGGCTGACTCCGCAAAGCTGTGAAAACCTGATTGCGTTATCCGGCGGGTTTCACGGAGAAGTGGCGCGCACGCTGAGTGACCCTGATGCGCTCAGTATCGCGCTCGGCTTTATGCAGACTGTTTTCCCGGGACGCTTTTATCTGGAAGTCAGCCGTACCGGGCGTGACGGCGAGGAGCAGTACTGTCAACAGATTGTTCCGGTTGCAGCAGCTTATAGCTTGCCACTGGTCGCGACCAACGATGTGCGTTTTATCGATGCTGATGATTATGAAGCACACGAAGCACGCGTCTGCATTCATGGCAGTTTCACATTGAATGACAGCAGCCGCCCGCGAAATTATTCGCCGCAGCAGTATCTGCGCAGCCCGGCAGAAATGACTGAATTGTTTGCGGACATGCCGGAGGCTTTGGCGAATTCGGTTGAGATTGCCAAACGTTGCAACCTTGAACTGAAACTTGGACACAGTGTTCTGCCTGATTTCCCGGTACCAGCGGGAGAGACCATCGAGTCGCATCTGCGCAAGGAATCTGAGCGCGGTCTGCTTGAGCGCCTGGGTAAGCAGTCCAGCACCGCCGCCCGTGACTATCAGGAGCGTCTCGATATTGAACTGGGTGTGATCGAAGGCATGGGGTTTGCCGGCTATTTTCTGATTGTGGCGGACTTTACCCGATGGTCGCGGGAAAATGGCGTGCCCGTAGGCCCCGGACGCGGGTCGGGGGCAGGCTCCCTGGTGGCTTATTGTCTTGGAATCACGGACCTTGATCCATTGAAATACAATCTGCTGTTCGAGCGCTTTTTGAATCCCGAACGTGTCTCGATGCCGGATTTTGATATCGACTTTTGTATGGAAGGGCGTGACCGTGTCATCGACTATGTCGCAGAGCGGTATGGTCGCGAACGCGTCTCACAGATTATCACTTACGGCACGATGGCCGCACGGGCTGTGGTGCGCGACGTTGGCCGCGTACTGGGTCACGGGTATGGTTTTGTTGATCGGATTGCAAAACTGATCCCGTTCGAACCGGGTATGACACTCGATGTGGCGCTCACGCAGGATGCCGAACTTAGAAAACTCTATACCGACGACGACGAAGTACGCACCCTGATCGACCTTGCAAAACGCCTGGAAGGTCTGGCGCGCAATGCTGGCAAACACGCCGGTGGTGTGGTGATTGCGCCGTCGAGCCTGACCGACTTCACGCCATTGTATTGCGAGGAGGGCGGTAGCAGTACCGTCACCCAACTTGATAAAGATGATGTAGAGTCTGCGGGTCTGGTCAAGTTCGATTTCCTGGGATTACGTACGCTGACGATACTGGATCGGGCAACTGCGACTATTAATGACATTCGTCAACAGGCCGGCGAAAAACCACTCGATATGAATAGTATCCCAATGGATGATCCGGCGACTTTTGATTTGTTGAAGCGCTGTTCGACGACTGCCGTGTTTCAGCTCGAATCGCCCGGCATGAAGGACCTTATAAAAAAATTGCGACCAGACCGATTCGCTGACATTGTCGCTCTGGTTGCCCTATACCGTCCCGGACCGCTGGAATCCGGCATGGTCGGCGATTTTATCCGGCGTAAACACGGGGAAGAAATTTTTGAATACCAGCATCCCAGGCTCGAGCCGATACTGGAGCCGACCTATGGCGTGATTTTGTATCAGGAGCAAGTGATGCAGATTGCCCAGGTGCTGGCCAATTACTCGCTGGGTGGAGCTGATTTGTTGCGCCGTGCAATGGGTAAGAAAAAAGCCAGCGAAATGGCCAAGCAGCGCAGTGTGTTTGTGGATGGTGCGGTGTCGGGTGGCGTCGACAAAAAACTCGCCAGCTCTATATTCGACCTGATGGAAAAGTTTGCCGGTTACGGTTTCAACAAGAGCCACAGTGCAGCCTATGCGCTTTTGGCATATCAAACCGCCTGGCAAAAAGCTCATTATCCGGCCGCTTTCATGGCAGCGGTGCTGTCGTCGGATATTGACAACACCGACAAGATTCAGCACCTGATCGAGGATTGTCGCGAGATGAACCTGGAGATTCTGGTGCCGGACGTCAATCGCAGCAATTACCATTTCGCGGTGGCTGGTGACAGTCAGATTTTTTATGGGCTCGGTGCGTTAAAGGGTGTCGGCAAGGGTGCTGTAGAAAACATTGTTGCAGAGCGCGCCGCGAATGGGGCCTACACATCGCTGGACGATCTGTGTCAGCGTCTTGATCTGTCAGCAGTCAACCGGCGGGTATTCGAAGCTCTTATAAAAGGCGGCGCACTCGATAGTCTGGGCGATCACCGCTCGAATCATCTGGCTAATTTACCCTATGCTTTGCGAGCTGCAGAACAACGCGCCAGGGCAGCAGCAGCCGGTCAAAATGATTTGTTTGGTGAAATTGCTGCTAATGATGCGCAATCGACTCCAGTTCACCGGCATCATGAAAACGTTCCGGAGTTTGACAAAAAGTCACGGCTCACCGCTGAAAAAGAAGCGTTGGGCTTATGGTTAACCGGTCACCCGGTTGATCTTTACAGGGATGAACTGGATGCATTGGTTGGTGGCACGCTGGCGGTGGTTCTGGGCCCGGCTGTACCGGCGGCCAATCCTTACGGAACGCGTAAAAACACACTGGTTGGTGGACTGGTGGGTGATATGCGCCGGCGCCGGAACCAGCTTAGTTTCAAACTCGAGGATCGCTCCGGCCGCCTTGAAGTTGTGGTCTTTGAAGATGTGTATGAACGGCATCGCCACTTGTTAACTGCAGAGCGCGCGGTGCTGGTAGAAGGCGCCCTGCGCTACGATGAGTTTTTAAACGACTGGAGCCTGAAAGCGACGCGGATCGAAGATTTGGCGGAGGCTCGCAAACGTTACGCGAGCCATCTCGTCATATTGTGGAATCCCGATGAGGAAGCCCGACAGGACCGCGAATTCAGGTTTGTAAAGAGTCTGAAGAACATGCTCGGTGAGCACCGGGATGGCGAATGTGCCGTGACGATAGAGTATCGTGGGCCCCGCGCGGGCGCGCGTCTGGCGCTGGGGCAGAACTGGCGGGTCAAACCTGAAGAAGCTCTGCTCCGGGAGTTGGTTTCTCTGGCAGGCGAAAACAGTGTCAAAGTCCTCTATCCGCCGGGTATTGCCACGGCCGGCGGCGGCTTTAATAACAAGCGGATTTCCGGAACAGTAAACTGAGTGGTTACGATTATCCAAAGCTTTACCAAAACGATTACCGCCACCGTTGCCGAGGCCTCGCGGCCACGGGGAGCGGTGGCCAGACTGCACCGTGTCATGGCGCCAGAAGCACATCATGACAGCGGCCTTGCCGTCGCAGGCTGCACCGGGCTCCAAATCGAATCGGACAGGGCCGGGCATGACGGGCACCCGGGATCAGATCTGGACAGTGGGACAAAGTTGGGAAGCCGGCGCTGGTCTGAGAGCACGGTAACCCTCGTATTGTACCCTGTCATTCAGGGTTAAGATGACAGCTGGTCATTGAATGTTCCAATGAACGAGATTTTGCCACAGGATTTTGCGCGCCAGTTTGGGGCGCATGACATCGACCTGCAGGCGGCGCGGTTTATCTGCGCCTTAAGCGGCGGTCTCGATTCGATCTGCCTGCTGCATCTGTTGAATGCGGTTGGCGCTCAAATACGCTGCGTACATGTCAATCACGGACTCCAGGCCGATGCTGCTCAGTGGGCCCGGTTCTGCGAGCAGCAGGCAGCTCATTACCAGGTGCCCTGTGCTGTGCATACGCTGACAATATCCGGAACCGATAACCTGGAAGAGCGGTGTCGAAAAATGCGCCGGGAAATATTTGCCGCGGAACTTCGCGACGAGGAAATATTACTCACCGCTCATCATCAGGACGACCAGACAGAAACGTTTTTTCTACAGTTGCTGCGTGGTGCAGGGCCGGCCGGGTTGCAGGCAATGCCGGCAGTGCCGGTAAAGTTTGGTGTCGGCCAGCATTTTCGCCCCCTTTTGCCCTGGACACGACAATCGCTGAAGGATTATGCGCAGAGGGAGGGTTTGCAGTGGCACGATGACCCTTCCAATGACGTCAACGTGCACGATCGAAATTATCTGCGCAATGAAGTCATGCCGCGGATTCTGGAGCGCTGGCCCGGTGCGCATGCAACGGTCAGACGCAGCGTGGAGTTGATGCGGGACTCCAGCGAACTATTGCAGGTACTTGCTGAGCATGACGGCGCCCTCTCAACAGTTGGCAGACAACTGGATTTTGCGAGCTTGCGCACAATCGGTGAGCGGCGTATTTCCAACGTGCTGCGCCATTGGCTGAAACGCCTGAACGTGCGGCCACCAAATTATGCCAGGCTATCTGAAGGGGTGCGGCAGTTCCTGGAGGCGTCTTCAGAGCGCGCACCATTATTAACGTGGTCTGATGGCGTGATTCAGCGTTATCGTGACACGTTGATGTTTTTTGATCCCTGTGAAGACGCAGACTTACGTGCATGCATTAAGGTAGTGCCTGAGCAATGGCTCGCATTGCCATCAGGCTGCGGGCGATGGCGTTTGCGCGAAGTGACGGGCACAGCAGGCCACTTGCACGGCACACAGTGCGATCCCGAACAGCTGCAGGTGAGTTTCAGGACGTCCGGGGAGCGTCTCCTCCGCGAAGACGGGTCACATCAGCCGCTGAAGGACTGGTTTCAGCAACGAGGTGTGCCGGGCGAGTTACGCAAGCGCACGCCATTATTGATGCACGACGACGAGATCATCGCCGTGGGCGATGGGTGGATCAACCCGCGCATGCAGCCTGTCGTTAACGCATCTGCCTGGCGCGTGGAGTGGGATTTCCCCGGCTCGCAAAGTGTGCAGAATTAAAGCGCCATTTTGTTATTTCTTGCAGGCGTAAACGGGGTCTGCGCGATAATTTATTGTTAAGCGCTGGCGCTTCCGTTAACATTACCATCCGTCTTGAGGCGCTATTCCGGGCGCTCTTTTTTTTTGGACGGAGAACTCATGACTCGCTTTATTTTTGTCACCGGTGGTGTGGTCTCGTCGTTGGGGAAAGGTATCGTCGCCTCATCCCTTGGCGCCATCCTCGAGGCGCGTGGCTGCGTAGTCAGCATGATAAAACTGGATCCGTATATCAACGTCGATCCCGGCACTATGAGCCCGTTCCAGCACGGTGAAGTGTTCGTCACTGAAGATGGTGCCGAAGCAGATCTTGATCTGGGCCACTATGAGCGTTTTGTGCGCACGACCACCGGCCGTGACAGCAATTTTACCACCGGGCGTATTTACGAAAGTGTGATTCGCAAGGAGCGCCGTGGTGATTACCTGGGCGGCACGGTTCAGGTCATTCCGCATATTACCGATGAGATCATCGCGAGCATCAAGCGCGGTGCGGGCGATGCGCAAATCTGCATGGTCGAGATAGGTGGCACCGTCGGTGATATCGAGTCGCTGCCATTTCTCGAAGCGATCCGGCAGTTTGGCGTCGAAATGGGTCATGAGCGGGTGTTGTATGTGCACCTTACCCTGGTGCCCTACATCGCGGCAGCGCGCGAACTGAAGACAAAACCGACCCAGCATTCGGTAAAGGAAATGCGCTCGATTGGCATTCAGCCAGATGTGCTGATTTGCAGAGCAGACCGACCCATACCGCGCGACGAACGACGCAAAATCGGCCTCTTTACCAATGTTGAGGAACGTGCAGTCATTCAGGGTGTGGACACTGACGATATTTACAAGATTCCGATGCTACTGAGTTCGGAGGGGCTGGACGACATCGTAACTGAAAAGCTAAAACTCGAATGTGCGCCCCCGGATTTTGCAGAATGGCAGCGCGTGGTTGACGCCCGGTTTAATACCGATGGTGAAGTTAATATCGCAATGGTCGGAAAATACGTGCATTTTCGTGATTCCTATAAATCGCTGAACGAGGCGTTGATGCACGGTGGTTTGCACACGCGCACCAAAGTTAATATTCACTACTTTGAATCATCAGATGTGGAAGGGCTGGGTGCGGAAAATCTGGCGGGCATGGACGCCATACTCGTGCCGGGTGGATTCGGCGAGCGCGGGATCGAGGGTAAAATACGTACCGTGCAGTTCGCACGCGAAAACAATATTCCGTTTCTGGGAATCTGTCTTGGTTTGCAGGTGGCGGTCATTGAATTTGCCCGCAATGTCGCCGGTCTGGCCGACGCCAACAGTACCGAGTTTGAACAGCAGACTCCGCACCCGGTCATCGCGCTGATCACTGAATGGCGCGACCAAACCGGCACCATGGAACAACGGGATCATGATTCTGACCTGGGCGGTACGATGCGATTGGGTGCACAGGAAAGCTTGCTGACCAGTGGCAGCCTGGCTGCCCGCACTTACGATTCTGTCACCATAGTGGAACGACATCGTCATCGCTATGAGGTGAATAATACCTATCTGGGTAAATTGCAAAACAAAGGGCTGGTTTTTTCGGGCCGATCGGTTGATGATCTCGTTGAGATTGTCGAACTTGACGGGCACCCCTGGTTTTTGGCCTGTCAGTTTCACCCGGAATTTACGTCTACACCACGTGATGGGCATCCACTATTCAGCGGTTTTGTAAGAGCCGCTCGTGCTTATCATGAGCGTGTCCACAATGCCCCCAGCAATGCGCAGGCAAACGCCTGAGTTTAGAGACAATAAATGAAATTATGTGGGTTTGATGTCGGTGAGCGCCGACCCTTGTTTTTGATTGCCGGGCCGTGCGTCGTCGAGTCGCTGCAGCTGGCGATCGATACTGCCGGGACTTTGCGTGAAATCTGTGCCCGGCATAACGTGCCTTTCATCTTCAAATCATCATTTGACAAGGCTAACCGTTCGTCACACAAGAGCTTTCGGGGGCCGGGAATAGCCGAAGGTCTGCGGGTACTGGACGAAGTGCGACAGCAAATCGATGTGCCGGTGCTGACCGATGTGCACGAGGACACACCATTGGACGAAGTGGCCGGTGTTGTCGATGTGCTTCAGACCCCCGCGTTTTTGTGCCGACAGACCAATTTTATCCAGAATGTGGCTGCGACGGGCAAACCGGTCAACATCAAAAAAGGGCAGTTTTTGTCGCCCTGGGAAATGCGCAACGTCACCGATAAGGCCAAAGCCACCGGTAACACCGCGATCATGGCGTGTGAACGCGGCTTTTCGTTCGGTTACAACAACCTGGTGTCCGATATGCGTTCTTTAGCCGTCATGCGCGATACGGACTGCCCGGTCGTGTTTGATGCAACTCATTCGGTGCAATTGCCGGGCGGAAAAGGCGATGCTTCGGGAGGCCAGCGCGAATTTGTACCGGTGCTGGCCCGCGCGGCCGTGGC
>JABDLQ010000103.1 GCA_013002925.1 Gammaproteobacteria bacterium
CCGTGGTAAGCATCCACATAATCGGCATCATGTTCACCCAGATCCAATGCAAGCCGCACAAAACTTTCCCCAAAATCATCCAGGTTGAATGCCGTTTGTTCTGCTACGGAATTGCCCGCGGTGCTGGCACTCTTCGCCGGACCCTGCAGTCTGTCTACCGGCTTATTGTCGCATGCTGCAGAGACTACTATCACCAATACTATCAGCAGGATAGCGCGACTTTTTTGAAATACATTCAACATGATTCTGGTCTCATCAGACGGTCTGGATACAGACGATTTGCGGAACACCAGTATGGCAGGTCGCTGCCTGTCTTACACGGGTGTCGCAATTTGTCGCAATCGATCCCAGTGAGGATAAAAGGCATTGGTTTTGTCGCGCGCTGATTTGTCATCCGGCGAAAACTGGTCACCCAGCATCGCAAGATCGACGACACATTGTGGCAAGCCACCTGGCAATGCAGCTGTGCCTATCACCACGACCCGCCCCTGCACGGGCACGTCCGGCAATAAAGATTTCACGGCAATGACCCGCTCGCGCAACGGTCCCACCGGATTGGTAAACGTAAAGCGCTGTGAATGATTGATCACCGCCCACTCATCCATGTTTTCACCGGCGTAAAGACGCCCGCTGATTTCCCGCACGTCGAGAATTAACAGACCTTTGTCCGTCAACAACAACTGATCAATTTGAATCTCGCCATCGACTCCATCCGGTATCACAATATCATTAAGCGAGTCCGCGCCGATTTTCCGCAACACACGACTCAGGCGACCGTGAAAGCTGTTGCGTTTTTTCCACCATAGAAAAAATCCTCCCGCCAGCAATAAACCACTGACGAGTCCGATATAAAAAATAAAGGAAGACGAATACATAGCGCGCAACGTGACCGGAACGATGTGAATATGTCACAGACTATTCAGGTGAACCAGTCAGCAATTCGATCAGTTAAATCAAACACCGAAGATTACTTATAACTAATCTTTTCAGTAGCCTGATTCGAGTCAATATTTTTAACGACGACCGTTGGCCGATTGGCGATAAATTACCGGTAAATTTCTTCACCGGCCTGCCATTATCACGTGTAATACGGTCTCAAGGCCGCAAGTTGCGCAGCGACATCGTGAGCCTGTGAGGGTAAATGAAGCAATCGTTCCAGCGCTGTTGGCACGGGGACGGACTGACCAATGAGAGGTTCAACAATCGTATCGAACTTGGCAGGATGAGCAGTTGCAACAGCAATCCAGTAGCGCTGCGTCAGCCGGGTCGCTGGCAACTGGTCATAGACAAACATCGCGGTCGCTGTGTGCGGGCACCAGATCTGTCCGAACCGCTTAAAATCTTTTTTGATTTGTTGTGCTATTTGCGCATCGGTCACCGCATGCGCTGATACCTGATCGCGAATTTCATCGAGATCCGGATATAAACCACGCAGCCGCTCCATGTTGCTTGGGTTTCCGACATCCATGGCAGACGCCAGAGTGCTGATGCTGTCGCGTGGCCGCCAGGCACCATCATCCAGGTAATCGGGAATCGTACGGTTTGCATTGGTTGCCAGCACGATCTCGCCGATGGGCAATCCCGCACGCCGCGCCCAGACACATGCCAGCGCGTTACCCAGATTACCCGTCGGAATAATAAAATCCGGCGCCTCACCGGTTGCATTCCATGCCGTCATCGCCGTGTGGGCGTAGTAGACCATCTGCGGCAGCAGTCGCCCGAGATTGATGCTGTTGGCAGAACTGAATCGGTGACGCTCATTCAGATCGTTGTCCTGGAACACCTCTTTGACCAGTCGCTGGCAATCGTCAAAACGTCCGCTTACCCGGAAAGCCCGGACATTGTCTCCCCAACAGGTCAGCTGCTGCTCCTGGCGTGCCGACACCTGTCCGGCTGGGTAAAACACGTCGACCTCGACACGCCGCCGCCCATGAAAGGCTGCAGCTACCGCGCCACCGGTATCTCCGGACGTTGCCACCAGAATTTTCAATGGCTGGTTTGACTCTCCTTCGATGCGTTCCATGCAGGCCGCCAGAAAGCGTGCGCCGACATCCTTGAAGGCCGCCGTCGGGCCGTGAAAAAGCTCAAGCATCGACAGCCGGGAAGCATCAGCGTCTATCAGTGGCACCAGCGGTATGGGAAAATTGAACGCTTCATTGCAGATTGCACGAAGGTCTTCGGTAAGCACGCTACCCTCAACAAAGGGACGGACGAGTGCAAAGGCCGTGTCGGCAATCGTTTCACAACCGGCAAAATCGCTGTGGGCAAATTCAGGAAAAGTTAGCGGTACATAGAGCCCGCCATCCGGCGCCAGCCCGCGCGCGATTGCAATCGCCGCATCGACCTGTTCGTTATGACCGCGAGTACTGCAATACGAGATATTAGTCACCCTGCCATTCCTCCATCGGAATCACTTCAGCGCCTGGTGATTCCACGGCAGATTGCAGCATCTGATACTCTGGGTGAAATCGCCTGACTGCGCTCTTCATGTTTTCAGCAATCTGTGGCGCTGCACTTTGCTCACACCACGCGATCATCGACGGACCGCTGCCCGAAATTGCACATCCAAGTGCACCGGCATCGAGCGCTGCCGTTTTTATGGCATCGAATCCGGCGATCTGCTGACTGCGCTGTGGTTCGATTAATACATCGTTAAGTGCATGCCGCAAACCTTCCAGATCATTGTTATAACAAGCACATAGCACGCCTGCCAGATTCGCCGTCTGCTGCACCACCCGATCGAGCCCGCAGGACGTGTCGAGTAATTTGCGTCCGGCGCGCGTATCCAGCCGAATTTCAGGTCGCACCAACACACAATGCAAACCGGTTGGTACTGGTACCCGTACAAAATCCTGGGGTCGTTGCGGCGGGATAAAGACGATGCCACCAAACAGACACGGTGCGACGTTATCACCATGCACCGCGTCGCTGGCCACCGCCTCTCCGATCAACGCATAGCGTAACAATTCTTCGGGTTCCAGC
Organism: Gammaproteobacteria bacterium; assembly: GCA_013002925.1. Lineage (GTDB taxonomy): Bacteria > Pseudomonadota > Gammaproteobacteria > Steroidobacterales > SZUA-146 > SZUA-146. The sequence continues at coordinate 2,983 of JABDLQ010000103.1, forward strand.
GGTTCGTTCAGTAATTGATTGACTGCGACAACGGCCGCCACCGCTGAGGACGCCGAGCCGCCCATGCCGGAACCCAGCGCGATATGTTTGTGGACATCCAGCACGACACCAAAATCAGCACCCTGCTCTTCCAGCAGGCGGATTACACCCAAACCGGCCGTGTTGCGTGCCGCATCACGCGGTAACTGAGTGGCCACACCGCTAACGGCATTTATTTCTACTCCGTGTTTCGCCACACGCGTGGCGCGCACCTGGTCGCCCGGCGCGTTCAGTGCGTGACCGAGAATATCGAAACCGACGGCCATATTCCCGACCGACGGCGGGGCCATCGCAACGCAGGTATCCACTATATTGCGATCCATCAGACGGCGGCACCGAGATACGCAGACAAACGCAACAGATCGGCAAACACGCCGGCAGCGGTGACGTCGGGGCCGGCACCAGGTCCTTGCACAATTAGCGGATTGTTGCAGTATCGTTCGGTTTCAAACTGCACGATGTTATCCGTCAGGCTAATATGCGCGAAGGCATGGTCTGCAGCGACTGCCTTGAGGCTTACCGTTGCCCGACCTTCATGATTGAGTTCGGCAACATAGCGCAGTAATTTGCCGCCCTGCCGGGCTGCATCGAGCCGCTCGCTCATTTTACTATCGTGGTCAGACAGACGCTCCATGAACTCGTCTATTGATACCTCAAGCAAATCCTCCGGTACCAGGCTCTCGACTTCCACATCCTCAAGTTCCAGATCCAGTCCCATTTCACGACCCAGAATCGTAAGCTTGCGGGCGACGTCCATGCCGGACAGATCGTCGCGTGGATCCGGCTCGGTAAAACCACTGTCACGTGCTTCACGCACGATCTCGGAAAACGGTCGCTGCCCGTCAAACTGGTTGAACAGATACGCGAGCGTGCCGGACAGCAAGCCCTGAATGCGCGTAATCCGGTCACCGGTTTCACGCAGGTCCTGAACCGTCTGCAAAATCGGCAGCCCGGCACCGACCGTCGTTTCGTATAAAAACCGTGCATCACCGGTGCGCCGGGATGCCTGCAATTTCTGATAGTCAGCATATCGCGCGCTGCAGGCCTTCTTGTTGGGCGTCACCACATGGATGCCCGCTTCGAACCATTCACTATAATGCGCAGCAATGCCTGCGTCGGCCGTACAATCCACGATCACGGCGTGCGGCAGATGTTCCGCGTGTATATGATCGACAAACTGCTGCAGATCAAACGGTACCGCTGCCGCCTCAAATTCCTGTTGCCAGTCCTCCAGATTCACGCGTGGATCGCCCAGTACCATGGTTGTCGAACGCGCCAGACCTCGTACCCGTAAATCCAGGTTGAACTGCGATGACAGCCTGTTGATTTGCGACGCAAGCTGACTGAGCAAAACTTTACCAACAGTGCCGCATCCGATGACACCAATCGACAGTGTTTGCGGTGACAGGTAAAAACTCGAATGCACGGCCCGCACTGCACGCGTCGCATCACTTTGATCAACAATCGCGGAAATGTTGCGCTCGGAAGATCCCTGGGCAATCACTCTTACATTCACGCCGGCGTGACCCAGGCTGCCAAATACTTTTGCTGCGATACCGGTTTTGCCATGCATCGAGTCGCCTACCACCGCGAGAATGCTGAGACCCGGTGTCACGCTGACGCGCTGAATGGTCCCGTTATCCAGGTCCGCCCGAAATATATTTTCAACAACTTCTCGTGCACGGTCGGCATCCTCGTCCCGTACCGCAAAGCAAATCGAATGTTCTGAACTCCCCTGCGAGATCATTACCACCGAAATTCCGGCGGCGGCCAACCCGCCAAACAGGCGATGCGCTGTTCCCGGCACCCCGATCATGCCCGCACCTTCAACATTGACTATCGCCATGCCGTCGATGCTGGTGATGCCTTTGACGGGTTTGTCCGTGCCCGATAACGCTCCGATGCGCGTACCGGGGTTTTCCGGTGCAAACGTATTGCGAATATAAATCGGAATATTGCGGGATACGGCGGGTGCCATGGTTTGCGGATGCAGTACTTTGGCGCCAAAGTACGCCAATTCCATGGCTTCGTTATACGATAACTCATCAATCACCTGCACGTCGGCTACCGCGCGCGGATCCGCCGTCATTACGCCGTCGACATCGGTCCAGATATGTATCTGACTGGCATCCAGCAGACACGCCATAATCGATGCTGAATAATCACTGCCATTGCGACCCAGTGTTGTCGCATGGCCGGCTTTATCCTGGGCAATGTAGCCGGTAACTATGACCGTACCCTCGAATTCGTCTGGTATCAGTGCGTTCAGCTTCTCGCCGGACACCGACCAGTCGACTACCGTGCCTAACTCTCCCTGTCCAACGACAAGAAAACGACGGGCATCGAGCCACTCCACTTCGCGGTCATCCCAGCGTTGTACCAACTGGGCCTGCATTAACTGTGCCGACCAGAGCTCGCCATAACCGGACACCACACCACGGGTATGCTCAGTGACAACGCCGGTGACTACGGCCGCACGCGCAATATCGGCAATATCATCGCGATCCCGGTCAAACATTTTCATGTAGTCTGCGGTTGCAGGACCATCGAGCAATGCTGTCGCCATATCTTCATGGCGCGCACGAACCTCCTGAAGCACATGCCGGTAGCGCTCATCACCAGCGGCAGCCAGATCAATCATTTTCAGAAGCTGGTCCGTCACGCCACCGAGCGCTGAGACTACGACACACTGGGGACCGTACAATCGATCGGACAGGATGTCGGCAACGGCATGAAATCGCTCGACTTTAGCCAAAGAAGTGCCACCGAACTTGTGCACGATCCAGGAATGCTGCTGTGTCTTCATATCACCATGGGTAATTGCCAAATAACGTCGCAGAGCCTACGTCATGCGGCTGGTCTGAACAAGCGATCAGGCAGCAATTTCAGGCGGTCGGTGGTGCCACTCTCCGGGTCACCGGAAAAAACGCTTGCATCGGGCGTGGGTTTGTTCTAGTGTACTAGCGTGTTAATACATTTACACAGCACTGACTTTCGGAGCTGCCCTTGAAACAACATCGAACGCTGAGCACACGGCAGGAGAAAGCCGCGGAAAATGAGCTGTTTGCCGCCATACTCTCCCTTGAATCGATCGCCGAATTACGCGCATTTTTTGAGGATCTGTGTACACCGGCAGAACTTGAGGCGATCACCGACCGCTGGAGCGTCGTACCAGCGCTACTGGAAGGCACACCCTACCGGGAAATCAGTCATCAGACTGGCGTCAGCGTCACGACCATCGGCCGGGTCGCCCGCTGTTTAACCCACGGCGCCGGCGGTTATCAAATCGCTTTAAAGAGACAAAAACAATGACAAAAGACCCGGTAAAAATTGCTGTGCAAAAGTCCGGCAGACTGACGCCCCGATCGCTCGAATTGCTCGATCGGATTGGACTGGACTACGATCGCAGCCCCGATCAACTGCTGTGTGTCGGTCGGAATATGCCGGTCGAGGCACTGCTGGTGCGCGATGATGATATCCCGGAGCTGGTTCGTGACGGTACCTGCACCATGGGATTTGTCGGCTTAAACGTTGCCAGAGAAACTGAATATCAGCGACGTGCAAACGGCCAGGAATGCGGTTTTGAAGTCGTTCAGGAATTGGGCTTTGGTCAGTGCCGGTTAGCCATTGCACGGCAGGAAACCGATCAATGGAATGGCCCGCAATCCCTCCAGGGCAAGCGCATCGCCACCAGTTATCCGCACATCACGCAACACTATCTTGATCAACACAACATTGATGCGCAGGTGATCGCATTTGCGGGCTCCGTTGAAATTGCGCCGGCACTTGGCAAATCTGATTTTGTCTGTGACCTGGTCTCCACGGGCGCTACCCTGGCGGCCAATAAACTAATCGAAGAAGATGTCATCCTGGAAAGCCACAGCGTAGTGATTCGCACCACGCGGTCGACGAGCGCTCAGCAGGACTACTGGATGGACAAACTGACCCAGCGTATCGATGGGGTCATCCGGGTACAGCACAGCAAATACATCATGCTGCATGCTCCGATCAAAGCACTGGCTGCTGTCACACGATTGCTGCCAGGCAGTGAAGCACCGACGGTCATCCCGCTGCAAGGCTGCAATGAAAAAGTGGCGGTACACGCCGTCTGTCGCGAGAACGTATTTTGGGAAACCCTCGAAGACCTCAAAGCAGCCGGTGCAACAGCCATGTTGGTGTTACCCGTCGAAAAAATGCTTGCCTGACAATAGTGAACCAGAACATGTTAGCAATCTCTCAGTGGCAGGAGTTGTCCACTCACCAGCAGCAGGGCTTGTTGCAGCGACCACCTGTTGCCCATGCTGACACCCGACAGTGCCAGCAGATTGTCGAGGCCGTGCGTGCACGCGGGGATCAGGCGCTACTGGAATTCACCGAACGTTTTGATGGCGTCCAACCCGAGAGTCTGCGAGTGCCTGTGGCAACCATCACCGGTGCCCTGGAGGATCTTGAGGGACCCCTGAAGCACGCACTGCTGGCCGCCCACCGGAACATCCGCGGTTTTCACGCGCACACCCTGCAAAACTACAGCATGTACGAGCCTGCGAAAGGTGTGCAATGTGAAGTCAGGCTGACACCGGTGCCAGCGGTTGGCCTGTATATACCGGGCGGCACCGCCCCGCTGCCCTCCACAGTGCTAATGCTGGGGGTCCCGGCGGAACTGGCAGGTTGTCCGCGACGCATACTGTGTACTCCACCGCAAAACAATGGACGGGTCGATCCCTTGGTCCTCGCAGCGGCGGCGCTGTGCAATATTGACCACGTCTATGCCGTCGGGGGTGCACAGGCGATCGCGGCGATGGCCTATGGCACGGCGACGGTGCCGAAAGTGCACAAGATTTTCGGCCCCGGTAACCCGTGGGTAACCCGTGCCAAACAAATCGTTGCTCTCGATCCCTCTGGTGCAGGCTGCGACATGCCGGCTGGCCCTTCGGAAGTCCTGGTCATTGCAGACGCACAGGCAAATCCCGAATTCATCGCCGCGGATTTGTTGTCACAGGCAGAACATGGAGAAGATTCTCAGGTACTTCTGGTTACCCCCTGCTTAACACTTGCGAAGACAGTTCAGGAAGCCGTGGTCGCACAACTGACCGTACTTGGACGCGAAGAAATCGCGCGAAAAGCACTGACTAACAGCCGGATCATTATTACAGAATCGCTGCGTCAGGCGCTTGCCGTCAGTAATGACTATGCGCCCGAGCATCTCATTATCAACACAGCGGCGCCACGCGACCTGCTGCCTGGGATTGAAAACGCCGGCAGTGTGTTTCTGGGCCCGTGGTCGCCGGAATCTGTCGGAGATTACTGCAGCGGCACTAACCATGTATTGCCCACCAATGGCTATGCCAGTCACGTATCGGGAGTCAGCGTCGCAGACTTTCAAAAACGTATTACCGTGCAGCAGCTGGATCAAAAAGGCCTGCAGGAAATTGGCTGGATTGCCGAAACCCTCGCACGCGCAGAGGGTCTGGATGCCCATGCAAATGCAGTAACACTGCGCAGCGCCACGGCGCCGGAACCGGCATGAGCGTGCTCCATCTTGCGCGGCCGGAATTACTCGGGCGCAACGGGTACCAGTCCGCGCTGAGCCGCTATGACCTGGTACGCCTGCATGCCAATGAGATGGCGCACTGGGATGAAGACCAGTCGCACGGCTGGAACCGCTATCCACCGGCACGTCCGCTCAAGTTGATGAACAAACTGGCGCAAGTACTTGGCACCGATGCAAATAAATTGCTTCTGACCCGCGGCAGCAACGAAGGCATTGACCTGCTGGTGCGTGCGTTTTGCACCGCCGGTCAGGACCGGATTGCCACCTGCTCGCCCACCTTCGGGATGTATCACATCTGTGCACAGGTGCAAAATGCCGGGCACATGGATATTCCACTGGATGAGGATTTTGATCTCGATGTCGATGCTCTGTGTGCCATCGATGAGTCCGTCAAGCTGGTGTTCCTGTGCTCTCCGGGCAATCCTTCGGGGGCGCTCCTGACTCCTGCGCGCATACAGAAGGTATGTCGTGCGCTGGCACGCCGTGCCATCATCGTGCTGGATGAGGCGTATCTGGAGTTTGCCACAGAAAAATCCGCCGCTGATCTTATTGATACCTTCCCGAACCTCGTTATATTGCGCACATTTTCCAAAGCATATGGGCTGGCCGGGCTGCGATGCGGGCTCGTTATGGCCGGAGCGGAGATCATTGCATTGCTGGACACCCTGTTACCGCCGTACGCAACGCCGACACCAACCATAGAGGTAATGTGCACCGCTCTCACTCCTGCAAATCTGGACAAAATACAGCAGCGCATCGCCCGGGTTGGCGCCGAAAAAAACCGGCTGGAAGATTATCTGCAGGCCTGCCCCGGGGTATCCAGAGTCTATCCATCGTCCGCAAATTTTATTCTTGCCAGGTTTTACGAGCCTGAAAAAACCTATGAACAACTGGTCGCCAAGGGCATTTTGGTGCGTCGTTTTGATACAGATAAAAGACTGGCCGGCTGTCTGCGTATTACCGTGGGCAATGCCGAAGAAAACCAGCTGGTTTGTGAAGCTCTTCAGGAAATGGCCGCGTGATTCCGCAACTGATCGCATTTGTGGATCGTGATGGCACGATAGTTCACGAACCGGCAGACCACCAGGTTGATGCGATCGACAAAGTGCGGCTGGTGGACGGTGTAATTCCCGCGTTACGTTCGATTCAGCAAGCCGGGTATCAGTTGATCATGGTGAGTAACCAGGACGGACTGGGCACCCCTGCGTTCCCGATCGAAGATTTTCAAGCCACGCACGATTTTATTCTGGACCTGTTTCGCTCCCAGGGAGTGCAGTTCGCCGACCAGTTTATCTGCCCTCATTTTGCCAGCGACAACTGCAACTGCCGCAAGCCGCGCACCGGTCTGTTAAGTCAATACCTGATGCGCACATCCATCGACACAGAGCGCAGCTGCGTGATTGGTGACCGGGACACTGACGTGGAATTTGCTGCTGCCCTGGGCCTGAGGGCCTTTAAAATAGGGGATACCGCAGAAAGTCTTGACTGGCCGGCAATCGCCCGGGCGCTGATGGACCACCAACGCACGGCGCGGGTCAAGCGTGTTACTAATGAAACCCAAATAGAGGTCGCTGTGGACCTGGACGCGTCCGACTCTCACAAGATTTCGACGGGCATTGGTTTTTTTGATCACATGCTCGAACAGCTGAGCAAGCACGGAGGATTCTCCCTGCAACTTAACTGTGCCGGGGATTTGCACACCGGCGCGCATCATACGATTGAAGACTGTGCATTGGCCCTCGGCGAGGCGCTCAGAATGGCGCTTGGTAACAAACTCGGTATTGGTCGCTATGGATTTGTACTCCCGATGGATGAAGCGCTGAGCACCATTGCACTGGATTTGTCCGGTCGGCCCTTCTGCAAGCTGGAAATGGAACTTAATCCGGAAATGCTCGGCGACATGCCCACTGAAATGGTGCCTCATTTTTTTCAGTCTTTTAGCCAGGCCCTCGGCGCCAATCTGCATTTGACTACAACCGGCAGCGACGCCCACCACCAGGTAGAAAGTGCGTTCAAAGCTACAGGCCGGTGCCTCCGCCAGGCTTTTGTAAAATGCGGCACCTCGCTACCCACAACCAAGGGTCTGTTATGAATGTCGCAATTGTAGATAACGGCGGTGCCAACATGAATTCCCTGGTGTTTGCCTTACAGCGGTTGGGAGTCACTCCGTCACTGTGCTCTGATATCGACACGCTCGACG
>JABDLQ010000105.1 GCA_013002925.1 Gammaproteobacteria bacterium
GGTCTTGCCTGTCTGTTGCACACACAGTCAATTTCCCTCAGTCGGCTATACGGAGCCTGCTCTGCGATATCGGTACACTCCCCGTGAGCCCGAATCGCCCTGCAAACACTGTGCGGATGGGTGATGGATGAGGTTCTTTGTGCTTATATAAACAATCCGATCAGATGGTCTTGACGTGGTCTGAGCGGTACACTATTTGCTCCGATAATTACGCTCCCATATTTGGGCATTGCGTGAGACAACTAAAATGCAGAGTGATGCAGAGCCAATTGATGCCTGACAGGAGTTTACCGATGCTGCAGAAAACCCGACGTTGTGTTTGTTATGCCCTGTGCGGATTGACCATTGCTGGCTGCGCATCGATGCCGGATGAGCCTGGTCCGGTGTGGGCCATGAATGTTGGTGGAAACCAGTACGTGGCGAAGAATGGCACGCCATTTCGTTCTGAAGAATATGTGAAAGGCGGCGAGATCGGTTGGCAGGACAAGGTCAAGGGTACGCAGGATGAGTATATCTATCAAAGCTATCGCGAAGGAGACGTGACAGTTGCTTATCCTGTCGGAAATGGGCGGTATGACCTGACACTCAAATTTACCGAGCCCCGCGATTACGGTGGCGGCGAACGGGTGTTTGATGTCTATGCCGAGGGCCAGTTGATCATCGATGATCTGGATGTGATGGTATCGAGAGACGGTAAAGTTCGCTCTGCGTTTACAGTCACCATTCCCAACATCGATGTAAGTGATGGCGAGTTGAACATTGATTTTGAGGCGTCTGCTGCGCAACCGGTGCTCAATGCACTGGTCGTGCGCCGTTCGGGTTCGGCGCCGCTTCGAGGTGAATTGCTGTGGAGCGACGAGTTCGATTATGAAGGCGCACCCGATCCGGCCAAATGGAATATTGATATCTGGCCTGCCAGAAAAGTAAACGATGAAGATCAGACTTATACAGCGCGGTCGAAAAACCTCAGAGTCAAAGACGGCAAACTGATTATCGAAGCTCATAAAGAAGCGTTTGCCAATGCTGACTACACGTCCGCGCGAGTGCATTCCGCCGGCAAGGGTGACGTGCTGTATGGCAGGGTAGAGGTGCGCGCAAAGCTGCCGCGCGGCAAAGGTACATGGCCAGCCATCTGGATGTTACCGAGCGACCCGTACAAATATGCAACGACCTGCACGCCGGGTGAGGATTGGCAGGGCAGTTCAACCTGCAATGCCTGGCCAAATTCCGGCGAGATCGACATCATGGAGCACGTGGGATACGAGATGAACCATGTACACGGCACGGTGCATAACGAGGCGTATTACTGGGCCAAATGGGAGCAACGCAAGGGGCGCATCATTGTGGATGGTGTGGCTGACAGGTTTCACACCTATGCGCTTGAATGGTCTCCTGAAGAGATTCGGATTTATCTCGATGACCACCTCTATTTTATTTACATGAACGAAAACGATGGATGGCAATCCTGGCCATATGATCACGCGTTCAACCTGATTCTGAACGTGGCAGTGGGCGGCATGTGGGGGCGCTCGGGTGGCGGAATTGACGACACTATTTTTCCGCAGCGTATGGAAGTTGATTATGTCAGGGTTTATGCACGGCCTGATGCAAAGTGACGGAGCCTCACGACCCTGTACGGTCTCATCTGACAGAATCACCGCAGTGCGCGGTCCTGGCAGATAGTTCACACCATTAATCACAATAGCGGCAGAAAAATTGCGACATTGCAGCAGGAGCGAAACTGTGCGCACTCAGGCCATTGCCCACCCCCGATTCTGATCATCCTTGTCAAAAGCCCATGACCATTTTGTAAGGTTTTTCAGGCGGTGGTTGCTCAACGACCACAGGCAGCGCACCACGTTGGCACATTTGCCCATCCGCCCGCCCACGTCTGGTGCAATAAATCCGCAGTTGATGCAGCTGGACATTCGATACAACACGGCATTTATACAGTCGTGTGTGGGACTGCTGGCGTCACAATGTAGAAATATTTATTTGGTATGGTTTTTGCAGAGAATACTTCACAGGCTCTGGCATAACGCCAGCCGGAATTGTTCGACCATGAAAATCAACCATAGGCAACTATCTCTCAGGGGGCTGCGTACATTTTGTGTTGCCGCCCGTCACCAAAATTTTCGTCGTGCAGCGGAAGAATTGTTTGTGACTGCCTCAGCTGTCAGTTATCAGATCAAAAGGCTTGAAAAAGAGACAGGCCTCAACTTGTTTGTACGTAATAATCGAACATTGTCCCTGTCCTCAGCTGGCCGAACCCTCTTTGATGACGTCGACCCCCTGATTCGGCAACTCGATGACGTTACCGCGTCGCTGCGTTCAGCGCAGCATCGGCACACCTTGCGAATATCAGTGCAACCTTTTTTTGCCAGCGAATTGCTCGTACCGCGGTTGTCGGAGTTTACGGCACTCCATCCGGAAATCGACATACATATTGATACGGATGAGCGGTATCTGGAGACAGCACCCACCACAGTGGATGTTTCCATACGATTGTTCAGCAGTCCCCCGGATGAGCTTGAGTCAGACGTATTGTTCCCATTACGATTGGTGCCGGCATGTGCGCCGGAGTTGCGAAAAAAGCTGGTTGATGGCGGGCGCATCCCGAACAAATCGTTTCCTATTATTGTGCACACCGGAAGAACCGATGCCTGGCGACTGTGGTCGGAGTCCTCGGGAATCAGACTCCCGGAACCGTCGAACATCGTACAGCTCAATTCCATGCATTCCATCGTTAGTGCTGCAGAGCAGGGTCTGGGCGTGGCGTTGGTGCCGCTGCCAGTGAGCAAGAAGCGCTTCAAAGCCGGTTGTTTGACGCGTCTGTACCGGCGCGAGGTTGTAACGCAGGACTGTTACTACCTGGTGTGCGCAAAAGGCGCTCACAGTGAAACACCGGTAAAAGCCCTGCGGGAGTGGGTGCTGGATGGAATTGTGTCAGCAGCATAAACGGTTATCCATCGCACGCGCCACAATGTTGTTATTTTTACTCGATTCCGCCGATGATGCTGGATCTGATCAGGCGTGACAAATTTCAGGTACCATGCAAATCCTGGTCTGACTGAATTGCTTACAGACAGCCACACAAACGGCTGAGCGCACGCTCGCGGCGGGTGTGCAGTGCTGTCACACTACCAACATAATGTTCGTCACGAAACGGGGTTTTCGGTTGCACCAATCCTCGTTATGAGTATCGATATGAATTTACTGAGAGTCCTGTGTTTTACACTTGTAATTATTTCCGGATGTTCGTTTCAGTCCGGAAATTTACCCTTGTCAGAAGGCCGCGGGCAGGCAGAGCAGTCAAAAGAAGCGCTGATTGCGGGCGAGGTTATGGCGATTGCCTATTCGGGATTTCGGGAGGGGCAACACCCGGATCGCGGTAACGGTGCAAACAACCCGAGCGATGCCCAGATTCTGGAAGATCTCAGGATACTGGTGGCCCATGGTTTCAAGCTGATTCGCCTCTATGATTCCGGTGACAATTCATTAGCGACGCTGAGAACCATCAGACAATATGATCTGCCAATCAAGGTGTTGCTGGGCATGTGGTTGAATGCAGAAGTGAGCAATCACGAAGGCTGCCCGTGGCTCGAGGAACCGATTCCAGCGGCGCAACTGGCGGCAAACGTGGAAAAAAATGCAAGTGAAATACAGCGTGGCATTAAGCTTGCACAACGCTTTGAAGACGTTGTTATCGCCGTCAATGTCGGCAACGAAGCGCTGGTCGAATGGAACGATCACATGGTTCCGCTGGGTCAGGTGATCCGCTATGTACGGCACGTCAAGGCGCATATCGACCAGCCAGTTACGGTAGCCGATAACTATGAGTGGTGGATCCGTGACGGTGCGCCACTCGCCGCAGAGATTGACTTTATCGGGGTGCATACTTATCCGGCGTGGGAAGAAAAATCGATCGATGAGGCTCTGGATTACACGATAGAGAACATTCAGGGTGTGCGGATGGCTCTGCCGGGTAAAACCATTGCCATTTTGGAGGCCGGTTGGGCCACTGTTGCCAGCGAGTTTGGTGATCGTGCCAGCGAGCCCAATCAGGCCCGCTATTACCGCGAGATACACCAGTGGGCAAAATCCGCAAACACGACAGTGTTTTTCTTTGAGGCTTTTGACGAACCCTGGAAGGGTAATCCTGATAATCCGCAGGGGGCGGAAAAACACTGGGGGTTATTTTACGTAGACCGAACCCCCAAACTGCTGTTTCAATGATGGCCCGGACCAGGTAAAACACGTCGATATGATTCGCACACCCAGGGTTTCGTTGCGCGGTTTACGCACTTTTTGTGTCGCTGCACGCTATGAAAGCTTTCGCACGGCGAGCGAAGAGCTGTTTATCACGTCCTCTGCCGTGAGCCATCAGATCAAAGGCCTTGAAGAAGAGCTAAACGAACTGCTGTTTGATCGTTCCAGCCGTGAACTGACGCTGACTGAAGCTGGCCGGGCGTTGTATGAAGAAGTCAATCCGCTCATCGAGCGGTTAAACACAGTGGTCGCAAAGTTTAAAAAAGGCGCAGCCAGCAGCTCGATTCGAATTTCGGTGCAGCCGTTTTTTGCCAGTGAGTATTTTGTTCCGCGTCTGCAGGATTTTACTGCCGAACATCCCGAGATAGACATTCAGGTTGGCACCAGCGATGAGACGACTGAAAAGCATCCGGCGGATGCGGATTTGTCCATCAGACTGTTTCGGTCCCCGCCATCTGACATGCCCTCGAATCTGCTTTTTCCATTGCGCATGGTTGCTGCCGGCTCACCGGAATTTAAAGACCAGATGACCGTGCGGAAAAAAAAGATTGTGAGTGATTTTCCAATCATCGTGCATGACTCTCATTCCAAGGCCTGGGCGCAATGGGAAGAAGCATCCGGTGTGCAACTTCCCAAAGACACCCGCGTGATCCGTCTGGATTCGATGATTGCCGTGGTGCGGGCAGCGCAACGTGGGATTGGCGCCGCATTGGTACCCGTACCGATCGGCGAGCTCTGGTTCAGGGAGGGGAGCATTGTGCGCCTTTTCAAAAAAGATCTTGTCGCCGATGTCAGCTATTACCTGGTTTGCAAAGAAGATCGAACAGATGATGCCAGCGTCAAGCTTCTGCGGGACTGGATTTTGCAGAACTTCGCCAAACAGGCCTGAGTTTGTCAAACCTTCTGCGCTCAGCAACAGATAGTCAGCTAACTACCACAGCAAAATCTTGAGAGGGACCCATCGATTGTGTCAATCGTGATTTCGCCGGATTTGCGCATCTTCCTGTCAGATGGTGTCACAGGAAACTGTCGCGGCGCTGTGGTCGTGTCAGAAGTTTCGTCAATCAGTGAGTTTTCGCAGTTGTTGATCTGACAATCTTGTCAATTATGCACCGTGTGAGCAGAAAATTGACAACGCTGTCAACTATTGCATAGAGTGTGGGTGGGCACTTTTCACAGTTTACTTCTGTAGTGGTGCCTGAAAAACGTTTGGGGCTGAATAAAACAACAAAAAATTCATAATATAAACAGCTATATTGCGTCTACATTAAACAGAGACTTAAGTCATGCGACTAACACTTTCTATGCGCCTGCTGCGCCTGATAATGATCATTATTCCTTCCATTGTGCTGATCGTCGGTTGTGGTGAGGGAAGCGGGAAAGAAGTCATTGAAGGAACACCATCGCCGGCCATCACAGGCGTGCTGCTGGATGCACCGCTGGCGGGAGTCGAATGGGAGAACTCAGGGGGCGATTTGTCGGGAGTCACCAACGCAAGTGGTGAGTTTCAGTACCGACAGTTTGAAACGGTCACCTTCAAGATTGGTGGCATTGTGCTCGGCACCGCTGCGGGAGCGCCGTTTGTCACGCCAGTGGAACTGACCGGTAGCACGAACCCCACCGATCAGGCGGCTGTCAACCAGTTTGTGTTGTTGCAGAGCCTCGATGAAGACGGTGATGCATCCAATGGCATCGTGATCAGTGATGCCACCCGCACCCGTGCGGCTGGAACCTCAATTGATTTTAAGGCGACGAATTTTGGGACGCTGGTGGCGGCAGTCGTCGCGGCTGTCGGCGAACCCGGCAGCACCGTAGTCAGCGAATCAGATGCCTTGCAGCATTTTTTCGAAACCTATTTGTCCATGGGTGGGGAGTCCGTACTGGGTTTTCCGTTTCCTGGTTTTGCATCCTCTGATTTTACATTGGTGTTCTCGGATGAGTTTAATACCGGCACCGCTCCGTCGCCGTCGAAATGGACGGTCGAAACCGGTTACGGACCGAACAACGATGGGTGGGGCAACAACGAGTGGCAGCTCTACACCAACTCCGCGGATAACGTTCGTGTCGAAGGTGGCAACCTGGTGCTGTCAGCGCAGTGCCCGACGCCCCCATGCGGCGTACGGGACGGCACGGTGACCTCCGGC
>JABDLQ010000133.1 GCA_013002925.1 Gammaproteobacteria bacterium
TGAGATCGATTGTTGGCGGCGGCCCTAATTCAGGCACGGGGCGACAGGCCGAGATGACAATAAGTATGACCGCTGCCAGCAGGCCGCGTGAGGAGGTGGTGTGCATAAGCAAACTGTAGTCAAAAACCGGCCCCGCCGAAAGGGCGTGGTACCGGTTTTAGTCGGATGATTGAAGTGCCGCTGGCGTTGCGACAAGTCGCGATAGCGAATGTGGCCCGAAGCACGAAGGCCGTTGCCAGGACTGCAAGCCAGCGCAAGAATTCATACCGTACGCTGGAGTTCGGCTGCCCCCACCACCGTGCCGCACCGTTTGCACGGAATCTTGCACTGGGTACTTCCGCCCTGAAACAGGAACGATTATCATTTGCATTTTTAAAGGGAATTCATCGTGACGCTGGCTGACCTGCAACCCGGTGACACCGTTTGTATCGAAACGGTGGAAACCAGCGATGCCGTGGTGCAGCGCCTGATGACGCTCGGCCTGGTGGAGGGAGCGGCGCTAACATTTCTGCGGGCGGCACTTGGCGGTGATCCACTGGAGTTTCGCCTCTACGGTGGCGCAATCTCCCTGCGTCGCGAGCAGGCACGGGCGTTTCAAGTTACCCCGGCGGCCGTCGGATGACGCCACCGATCGAGATCAGCGTACCTGTTGGTCACATCGGTCGGGCAGTGCGCGCACAGGGTACTGTCGCGCTGGTCGGTAATCCAAACGCTGGTAAAAGCACCTTGTTTAATCGTCTGACAGGCTTGAGTCAGCGCACGGCAAATTATCCGGGTGTGACGGTTGAACGTCACACGGGGCGTGCAGCAATTGGCGATCATGTCATCGATCTGGTCGATTTACCCGGAATCTATTCGCTGACCCCCAATTCTCTTGACGAGCGTGTCGCTGTAGAGGTTTTGCTGGGCCAAATTGCCGACACACCGCAACCCGATGCGATTCTTGCAGTGGTGGACGCAACGCGCCTGTATCAGGGACTTTATCTGGTGCAGCAGCTGCTCGAGCTGGGGCGACCCGTGGCGGTCGCGCTGACGATGACTGACGCGGCGAAGAAGGCTGGTTTGAAATTAGACCTGGCACAACTGGAGCGGCGGCTCGGCGGTGCCCGTGTTTTTCCGGTAGTAGCAAGCACCGGCCGTGGTCTGGAAGCATTGCGCACGGCGCTTGTCGATTTACCGGTTGCATCGCCGCCACAACGCTCCGGCGCATGGCCAGAATTGCAGACTGCGGTTGACGAACTACGGCCAGTGCTCAAACAGTCCGGTTTGACGTTGCACTATGCCGAGATTGAGCGGCTCATCATCGATGATCAGCCAGAAGATGAACACACCCCGGAATTGTCACCGGATATGATCAGGCAGATTGCGGATGTGCGCCAGCGTCTGTGTGGTTCAGAGCCACCATTGGCGGTCGAGGCACGGCGTCGTTATGCCTGGATTCGCGACGTGCTCGATGAAGTGCAGGGCAGGCACTCGGCGCTGGCACGGCGGAGCGAGAAGCTCGTGCAATGGCTCAATCAGCCTTGGCCCGCAACAGTGATGTTTCTGGTCATGATGGCGTTAGTTTTTCAGGCGGTCTTCGCCTGGGCTACGCCGGTGATGGACCTCATTGACCTGATGACCACGAGCGCTGGCAAGTGGCTGGAAACTGCGATGGGCCCGGGCATGTTAACCAGCTTTCTGGTCGACGGTGTCATTGCCGGCGTCGGCAGCGTCATCATTTTTCTGCCACAGATCCTGATCCTGTTCTTGTTCATCATACTGATGGAAGACACAGGCTATCTGGCGCGCGCGGCATTTCTGGTCGACCGGGCGATGCGTGCGGTGGGCTTGTCAGGTCAGTCGGTGATTCCGTTACTGTCCAGTTTCGCTTGCGCTGTCCCATCGATCATGGCGACCCGCGTCATTCCAAATCGGCGTGATCGCATTGCGACGATTCTGGCCGCACCCTTCATGACGTGTTCAGCCCGGCTGCCTATCTACGCCTTGTTAATTGCCGCGTTTGTGCCCGATCGTCAGTTTCTGATATTCAATCTTCAGGGGCTCGTGCTGCTGGGTCTTTATGGTCTTGGCATTGTCGGGGGTGTTGTTACTGCGCTGTTGTTGCGCCGCTCGGCTTTGCGCGGCGTGAACCCTTCTTTTGTCCTGGCATTACCCGAATTTCGGTTGCCGAACGTGCCGACAGTTCTGATTAAATTGCTTGATCGTATCCGGGTATTTTTGCGTCGTGCAGGCACCGTGATTTTTGCTGTTGCGGTGATTGTATGGGCACTTGCCTTTTTTCCACGCTCAGCCGGGATTGAAGCGCAAGCCGAACAGCAGCGTGGCGCAGCAGAACAGGCGTATGCTGACGCGGTGCTCGATGCCCGTCTCGATGAAATCGACAACCAAGCCGCTGCCGACCACCTGGCGCAAAGTTACCTGGGACGCGCAGGTCAGTGGATCGAACCCGTATTCAAACCACTCGGCTGGGACTGGCGCGTTTCAGCCGCTGTGATTGCCGGGTTTCCGGCACGCGAGGTCGTCGTCGCCGTATTAGGCACCATCTATGCGGTAGGTGGTGAGGCCAGTGATGAAAGCCTGGCCAGGCGCCTGGAGACTGCCACGTGGCCGGATGGCCGTCCGGTGTTCACGGTGCCGATGGTTATTGGATTGCTCGTGTTCTACGCCTGGTGTCTGCAGTGCGTTGCCACGCTGGCGGTTATTCGTCGCGAAACCAATACCTGGCGATGGCCGGTGTTTGCGTGGTTCTATATGACGACGCTTGGTTATCTTGGCGCCTTGCTGATCTACCAGGTCGGGTCACTTTCCTGATGCATGCTGCGCCAGGAAACGGTCCAGGCTGTTCGCGAAGGCCTGTTTGTCGCGTTGACTAAAGGGTGCCGGACCGCCACTGGTGTCTACCCCGCTGGCACGCATCGTGTCCAGAAAGTCACGCATGTTCAGCCGTGCACCGATGTTTTCGGTTGTGTGCATTTCGCCATGCGGACTGAGTGCATGACCACCTTTTGCGATGGCCTCAGCCGCCAACGGGATATCGCCGGTAACGACAAGATCTCCCGCGTCCATGCGCCTGACGATCTCATCATCCGCTACATCAAATCCTTTTTGTACCTGTAATGAATTAATATGGGGAGACGGTGGCAACGGCAGGGCCTGATTGGCCACCAGAGTGACCTGCACACTGGTCCGGCGGGCAGCACGAAAGAGAATTTCCTTCACGGCCACCGGGCAGGCATCGGCATCCA
>JABDLQ010000136.1 GCA_013002925.1 Gammaproteobacteria bacterium
GGCTCCGGCGCCGCGCTGCTGGATTTTGATGCGGATGGCGATCTCGATATTTACCTGGTGCAAAGCGGCAAGTTGGGCGCTAGCTCCACCCATACCGACCGGTTGTTTCGC
The DNA here is from genome assembly GCA_013002925.1 of Gammaproteobacteria bacterium. Taxonomy (GTDB): domain Bacteria; phylum Pseudomonadota; class Gammaproteobacteria; order Steroidobacterales; family SZUA-146; genus SZUA-146. Next base: position 112 of record JABDLQ010000136.1, read on the forward strand.
AATCAACTTCATCCTCGCGGCACGCTTGCCTTTGTCGATGTGACCGATGAGGCTGGTCTTAACAGTGATGGGTACGGAATGGGCGCCGCCGCCGCCGATTTTGACAACGATGGCGATGTCGATCTTTACGTCACAAATTTTGGTCCGAACCGACTATTGCGCAACGATGGCGGCACATTTACCGACATCACGAATCAATCTGGTACCGGAGACGACGGCTGGGGCACCAGCGCCGCTTTCGTCGACTATGATCACGACGGCCTCCTTGACCTGTTTGTCGCAAACTATTCCAACTATGCGCTTGAACGCAATAAACAATGCGTGACCACCAACGGCACACCGGAGTATTGCGGGCCGCAGGTATACCCGCCCGCAGCGGATGTGCTGTACCGTAATCGCGGCGACGGTACCTTTGAAGACGTGAGTAAAAGTGCCGGTATTCGCGACGCGGTCGGGCCGGGTCTAGGCGTGATCTGTGCCGACTTCGATTCGGACGGCGACACCGATATTTACGTGGCCAATGACCAAACGGCGAACCAGCTGTGGCTGAACCAGGGCGACGGCACTTTTGCAGAAGGCGGCCTGATGTCTGGCTCGGCATTCAATTCATTTGGACAACCCGAAGCCAGCATGGGGGTGACTGCCGGCGACTTTGACGCCGATGGAGATCCGGACCTGTTCATGACGCATCTCAACGGCCAGACCAACACGCTCTACCAAAATGACGGTAAAGGCAATTTTATCGATGCTACCGCGCGCCTTGGCCTTGCAAATCTGAGCCTGCCATTCACTGGTTTTGGCTCGGCGTGGTTTGATGTGGACAATGACGGCCGGCTGGATCTATATATCGCCAACGGTGCTGTTGAAGCAACTTATGGGCGTGGCAAGGCGAACCCCTACGCGCAGCGTAATCAGCTTTTTGTGCAGCAGGCAGATGGCAAGTTTGGCGTTCCCGCCGATGAACCGTCGTTGGACCTGGTTGCCGTGAGTCGCGGCGCCGCGTTTGGAGATCTCGACAATGACGGCGATATCGACATCCTGGTCACCAATAACGATGCCCCGGTGCACCTGTTGCTTAATAACACAGTCGGCGACAATCACTGGCTCAATCTTCAGTTGATCGGCACACGCGCTAACCGGAACGGTCTCGGTGCACGCGTCGTGATAAAGCGCGCCGGGCTGCCGGACTTATGGCGGCGGGCACATACCGACGGTAGTTTTCTGAACAGTAACGATCCACGCGTGCATTTTGGACTAGCCGATGCGACACATATCGACAGCATCGTCGTGTACTGGCCAGGCGGTGACGCTGAGCAGTGGCGTAATGTTGAGGTCGATCAGTTTGTGGCACTTACTGAGGGTGCTGGCGAACCGCTTTTGCGAAGCGCGGAGTGATACCGCGTCACCTGAAAACCTTTTTCGATTGCACTTAGATGCCACCCGTTGCGGGCATCCGTCCGCGTAATCAGGCTGATCAACACCCCTGAGAGTCAATGGATTGCTTTTGTGTGTGAACTATCGCCGGTGTTGTACGAGAGTGTCGAAAGACAATGCTAAAGGCGACTCGCTGTCAATCTTCGTGATAACTTCGATCGGTGGTAGCGATTGCAGCAAACAGGAAAATTAGTCTCGGTTTCCTATGAGTTATAATTATCGCAGAGGAATCAGCGATGCGTTTATTACACCTTTCCATTGCCGCAGCCGCCACCCTGGCTGCCTGCTCAATCGACGCTCAGACCGATTTTGAGGTCACGCCTGAGTCTGCGCGTGAGATCACGGTTGGCGAATACAACGCACTTCCAGATGACACGAAAACGGAAGTTGTGCCGCAACTTCTTAGAAACATCATCGGCATTTACAAACAAAAAAGCGAAACGCGGGTGCAGGCCTACTGCATGGGCGATCTCGACAGAATCATGGAGGCATCCGGTGAATCGAAACTGGAGCGCATCTCCCGCGAACATCTTGACCTTGCGGTCAAGGAATCTGCGCTCGTTGACTCTGCGCAAAGCATTGTATTTGGATTAACTGAACGGGAATGTAGTCTGGCCCGATTGCAGGCGCAAAACAAACCCCCGGAGAAAAGAAAGCCGACACCCGAGGAAATAGAGATAGCCAGAAACAACAAGATTGATATTGCGATACCCGTTTCCAGAAAATCTCAATCTTCTCGCAAAGAAGAAACCGAGGAAGAACGACGAAAGCGTATTGGTCAAAATAAAATAGATTTTGAGTTTGCTGTGCCAGGAAATCGGCAAACTTCTCAAAGTAGTCGTCGCTCTGTACCCAATCCAAAACCAATCAAACCCACCGGACCCCAAATAGTGTTGCCGTATGGAATGAAGCTATCCGGTGACAGCATCCGGGTCACGGTTACTAATCTACCAGGCAATCGGCAGGACTGGGTGACACTGGTTCCAGCCGGCGCGTCTTTATCCACTGTTGGTGAACGCCAATATACAGAAGGTCTCAAGAATGGCACGTGGTCTTTTGTGCCACGCAAATCCGGCCGCTATGAAATTCGCGTTTACTATGACTGGCCAGACGGTGGTTATGACGTAAAAGCACGGGTAGGTTTTGACGTAAAATAAAACGCTAAATCCGGGCTGCGTGCATAGAAAGGACAAGCTCGGCCGGTGCCGGGCCAGGCGCGTCCTTACCCTGGTCGTCACAGGCATCAGATTAGTGTGGTCAAGCTTGTGGGAAACAGTCCGGTAGGCGACGCACGCGGTTCGTGAGCCGATTGCTGGCGGCGCTTAGTCTTCAGGCGATCGAGTATTCGAGTGATGACGTCGGGATCTTCAAGGCACGCAATGACGTGCATGGATGCACTAATATCACGGGAGGCGGGTTGCCGGGAGTGACGGATTCTGACTGCTGACCCGCACTGCTCGCAAACCTCTCTATTGACAAGGTGAATTGAGAAGGTTAGACCGCTCGGCAGTTGAGAGGCTGGACTGGGCCATGCGAAGCATCAAGAGAGGGTGCCCCGGGGCATTCGGAATACTCGTTTAAGGCGGCGTGCTCACGTCATCGCAAGGTGAGATCGCGTAGCGATCGAGAGGGTGCCCTGGGGTGCACGATGCTTTTCTGCGGCGGGCAATGACTGACCGTCGGTGCGTCGTTTACCACGTCCCGCCGGTGTGATCCCGGCACGCCCGTGGGAGGCTGTGGTAGCAAGGATTCACCGTGTTTTTTTCTGTGGTTTATCACATTGCGAAGGTCTGAACATACGCCGCTCACTTGCAGCATACTACGCACCGTGGGTGCCGGGCTCGAGTTCGTGTTTCGCGACCAGCCTGCGCGGCAATGCTGTGCTGATCAGGCTACTGCCCGTGGCAAATCGTCTGCAGTTGTTCGTCCAGGTTGATCAGCGCGTCGTCAGT
>JABDLQ010000139.1 GCA_013002925.1 Gammaproteobacteria bacterium
CGGGGCCCGATCCCTGGGCGTGACCAACGCGTTCGGCCGGGTTGAAGGGGATTACCAGATTACGGTTGTCGGTGAAGTCCCTCTTGATACGGTCAAAATCATCGGCAATTCCTTCCGGCCAAAATAATCATCGGCAATAGTGCGTTTGACACCGTCAACGCGAACAGGTGCAATGGCACGATGCTGATCGAATGCGCCCATATAACCGCCGTGCACGGCGACCAAATCACACTGGAATCCAGCCGCCCGGCAAATTGTGCACGCTGCGCCGCAGGTCAAGGCTGCGGTGGTGGTATTTTTGCCCGCCTTGTGGCGTCACAAAAGTCGCAAATAACCGTGTCGGCAGGGCGCAATCATACGTGGCAACCCGGACAGCAAGTGCGGCTGCAGCTGCCTGCAAATGCCGTGCTTAAGGCGGCAGCGTTAGTCTATATATTACCGTTGGCGGGATTAATGCTGGGTGCGGCACTGGGCGCGGGTATCGGTACGTCAGACCAGGCGGTAGCGGCCGGCAGTTTGCTTGGCCTGCTGGTTGCAGCGGCACTGGTGTGGCGTGTGGCACCCGGATTTCGCCGGGTATTGCTGCGGCCGGTCATTCTCGCAGCGAACGGTAGCCAGTGAGTCAGCCCGGGACAGTGGCACACCGCCTGGTCGTGTACAGCCGGCAGGGCTGCGAACTTTGCGAGGAAATGATTGCGGAGCTGGATTTTGCACAGGATGTTCGACTACGGGAGTTTAGCGTCGTTGATATCGACAGTGATAGCCAACTTATTGAAAAATATGGATTAGATATTCCGGTGCTTACCATTGACGGACAGGTGATATGCCGCCATCACCTGGATGCAGCCAAAATTCTGGCTGTCCTTGGCAAATCCGGATAACCTGCGCCATGCGCGGCGGCAGCATATATAATGCAGCCGCCCAATTTCTTTCACAGACCTGTTTAATTCATGCGAAACATCCGCAACTTTTCCATTATCGCGCATATTGATCACGGTAAATCGACTCTTGCAGATCGATTTATTCAGATTTGTGGTGGACTGGCGGAGCGCGAAATGTCCGAACAAGTGCTCGACAGCATGGACCTCGAACGCGAGCGTGGCATTACCATCAAGGCGCAAAGCGTATCCCTTCAGTTTCAATCTGAAGATGGCAACGAATACATGCTCAATTTTATTGACACGCCCGGACATGTCGATTTTTCCTATGAAGTTTCACGGTCGCTGGCCGCGTGTGAAGGAGCGTTGCTCGTCGTTGACGCGGCACAGGGGGTTGAAGCACAAAGCGTCGCTAACTGTTACACCGCGGTCGAACAGGGTCTCGAAGTTTTACCGGTACTCAACAAGATTGATCTGCCGGCTGCGGATGTCGACAAAGTAGTCAACGAAATTGAGGAAATCATCGGAATTGATGCCCGGGATGCGTTACACGTCAGCGCAAAAACGGGTTTGGGCTGCAAACAACTGCTCGAAGAAATCGTCAAAACGATTCCACCTCCGGGCGGCGATCCGCAAGAGCCTTTGCAGGCGCTGATCATTGACTCCTGGTTTGATAACTATGTCGGCGTGGTGTCACTTGTGCGGGTGGTCAATGGCTGTCTGTCCAAAGGCGCTAAATTTCGGGTGATGTCGACGGGGCGCAGCTACCAGGCCGATCGCGTTGGCATCTTCAGCCCAAAGATGGTTGATCGTCCGCAGATAAACTGTGGTGAAGTCGGGTTTTTGATTTCCAGTATCAAGGAGGTCAATGGTGCTCCCGTGGGCGATACCATCACAGATGACAAGCGACCGGCGGCGGCACCCTTGCCGGGATTTGAACAAGTCAGACCCCGGGTTTTTGCCGGGGTTTTTCCGATTAACACAGATGACTACGCAAACTTCAGAGACGCCCTTGAAAAACTATGCCTCAACGATGCGTCGCTGTTTTACGAACCTGAGACATCAGCGGCGCTGGGTCTTGGGTTTCGCTGCGGTTTTCTTGGCATGCTGCACATGGAAATCGTGCAGGAGCGGCTTGAACGCGAATACGATCTTGAATTGATTACAACTGCGCCAACGGTAGTTTACGAAGTACTGAAGACTGATGGATCCGTCGTGCAAATTGACAACCCGGCCGATCTGCCACCCAGTAACTACGTCGAGGAAATTCGCGAGCCGATAATCATCGCCAACATTTTGCTCCCGAACGAATTTGTGGGTGCAGTGATGAAGTTGTGCATAGAAAAGCGCGGCGTCCAGCGCAAACTTCAGTATCTTGGGAACCAGGTAAGCATGGAGTATGAACTGCCGCTTGCAGAAGTGGTGCTCGACTTTTTTGATCGCCTGAAATCTTCGAGCCGTGGGTTTGCATCGTTTGAATATACGCTGGATCGGTTTGAATGCGCCCCACTGGTGAGGTTGGATGTGCTGATCAACGGGGATCGGGTCGACGCGCTGTCGGTTATCGTGCATCGGGAAAACGCGCGCTATCGTGGTCGTGAGCTGGTTGACCGTTTGCGCGAGATTATTCCACGGCAAATGTTTGATGTAGCGATTCAGGCGGCCATTGGAGCACAGATTATTTCACGTTCAACCGTAAAGGCGTTACGCAAGAACGTGACAGCAAAATGTTATGGCGGCGATATTACCCGCAAGAGAAAACTGCTGGAAAAGCAGAAGGCTGGCAAAAAGCGGATGAAGCAGGTGGGTTCGGTTGAAATTCCGCAGGAAGCGTTCCTCGCGGTGTTGAGAGCGGATAAGAAATAGGATGGATTTTTCGCTGTTCCTGATCTTGTGTTGCGCAGCAGGTGGTGTGGCGTGGGGCGCCTGGCGATATTTTATTCGTGCCAGCGACACCGAAACAGAACCGGTCTGGGCAGAACTCGGTCGCACGGTTGCACTGATATTTTTGTTTGTTTTAATCGTCCGTTCATTCGTTATCGAACCTTATAAAATTCCGTCCGAGTCGATGTTGCCGACTTTGCAAAATGGCGATTTTATCTTTGTCACCAAATACAGTTACGGTTTGCGTTTGCCGGTGCTCCATACGCAAATAGTTGCGACTGGCAAGCCACGCCGCGGTGACGTCGTGGTATTTCGCAAACCGGGTGATGAGAAGACCAACTACATCAAGCGCGTGGTTGGCTTACCCGGTGACCGGCTGTCGTATCAGGGGCGGCAACTGCAAATCAATGGAGTGCCGGTTAAAGTACGCTTTGTTCCTGATGGTGCTCATCAATATGGTGCGGTCGTTGATTTTGGTGTTGAGACACTGGGTGACGTTGAGCACAAAATATTGCACCACAAGAAGCCATTGGCAGGTACAATCCAATGGTTTGAGGAAACCGTACCGAGCGGCCATTATTTTATGATGGGAGACAATCGTGACGATAGTCAGGATAGTCGGTACAAAGAAAAAGTCGGGTTTGTGCCCGGGGAAAACCTGGTCGGCAAGGCTGCGCGCATCTGGATGAATTCCGGAAATTGGAGCCGCATCGGCGATCGTGTTCAGTAACTGAGGAGTTTTGCTATGCATAATCAAAAAGGCATGACGATGATCGGCTGGGTTGTCGTTATCGCCATTATTCTGTTACTCGCCCTGGGCGGCTTACGGCTATTACCGGTTTATCTTGAGTATTTCAAAATTGATTCCGTGCTGCGTGACTTGTCTTTGCGCGACAACAGTGAGACCCGGGTGACGCCAAAGTCCATTAACGAGTATTTGCAGAAACGTTTCGACGTGGAAGGAATAAATGTTATCCAGCCAAGTGAAATATCTATAAAGCGTGAAGACAGCGTGTTTCTTGTCAAGGCCGACTACGATCACGTTGTCGCGTTTATCGGAAATGTCAATTTTCTGGTTGAATTTGAAAAGGAAGTTAAGGTAGCGCGTTGACCCGGGAACCGCAGCGCCTGGCAGCAGCACTTGGGATAGAATTCAGCGATATTGAGTTGCTAAAAGCTGCCCTTACCCACCGTAGCGCTGCTTCCAAAAACAATGAGAGACTTGAGTTTTTGGGTGATGCAGTGCTTGGGATGGTCATCGCTAAACGGCTATTTGACGCCCAACCTGACGCATCGGAAGGGCAGATGAGCAGACTGCGCGCAACGCTCGTACGCAGAAATACGCTGGCAGAAATTGCGCGGGAGTGGGACATAGGTGAATACGTGCATCTGGGTAGCGGTGAGCTAAAAAGCGGTGGTTATCGTCGCGCGTCGATACTGGCAGATACGACAGAAGCGATTATCGGTGCGGTATATCTGGATCAGGGGATTGCAGCAGCGCAAGGCCTGGTCCGCACGCTTTTTGGTGAAAGGTGGTCGAACATCGGTGATCAGTCGGCCGAAAAAGACCCAAAAACCAGGTTGCAGGAGTGGTTGCAGTCACGTGGCCTGCCATTGCCTGATTACTCCGTCGTATCGGAACACGGACCACCCCACGCGCGTGAATTTGTTGTGCGCTGTGAAGTACAGTCCTGCGGTCATTTGGGCGATGGTCGCGGTCCGAGTCTGCGCGCTGCCGAACAGGCGGCGGCACAGACTGCACTAGAGGGACTGCTCGATGAATGAACAGGCTTCACGTTGTGGTTTTGCAGCCATCGTGGGACGTCCCAATGTTGGTAAATCTACGTTACTCAATAAAATTCTTGGTCAGAAAATCAGTATTGTAACGCCCAAGCCACAAACCACACGGCATCGAATCATTGGCGTACATATAGCGCGGCAAACCCAAATCCTGTTTGTTGATACCCCGGGAATCCAGATCCAGAGTCGCCGCGCCATCGACAGCGTCATGAACCGGAATGCCCAGCAGTCGATCGCAGACGCGGATGTGCTGCTGTTTGTAACTGAGTACGGAAAGTGGAAAGATGGTGACGAACACGTGCTGAACATGCTCAGGCAGTCAAATCAGCCGGTCATTGCAGTGTTGAATAAGTGTGATACTGCGGCCAGTAAAGTGGCTTTACTACCTCACCTGCAGGCCTTGTCGGAGCGCCATGATTTTCTGGCTTTATTTCCGGCATCGGCCAAAAGTGGTGAAAACCTCAACCAGTTGATCGATTATATTGCTGATTATTTGCCGGTGGGTCCATGGTTATTTCCAGCCGATGCGGAGACGGACAAGGATAGTAAATTTCGATGTGCAGAAATTATTCGCGAAAAACTGATGATGGAGCTGCAGGAAGAAATCCCCTATGGGCTCACGGTAGAAATCGAATCGTGGGAGGATGATTCTGGACGTGTTGCTGTGGCAGCGATAATCTGGTGCGAAAAAGAGAGCCAAAAACCCATCATAATCGGCAAACAGGGTGAACGATTGAAACGTGTGGGTACTGCAGCGCGCAAAGAGGTGAAGCGAATGTTGGGCTTGCCGGTGCACCTGCAGTTGTGGGCAAAAACGCGGCGTAACTGGGCGGACAGCATGCAGTCTCTGCGCTCGCTTGGTTATGAGTCGACGTGAGCGATCGTTTAACTGTAACTCTGGCGGATGGTTTCTTGCTGCATTCCAGGCCGTATCGGGATTCCAGTGTCATCGCTGATTTTTTCACCGCAGAGCACGGCCGCATCGCGGTTGTTGCACGAGGTGCGCGACGCCCGAAGTCAAGAATACGCGGCCTGTTGCAACCTTTTCAGCCCCTGCTCGTATCGTGGATCAGCCGCGGTAGCCTGGGCACTCTGACGGGTCTGGAAATACGGCCAGCGCGGCGCCATAGTTTTGGCGACCGTGTGTTGTCTGCTTATTATCTGAATGAACTGATCATGCGCGCTCTGCAACCTGGTGACAGTCAGCAAGATGTTTTTCGGCTGTATGAGAACTGCCTTAATGCAATAGCCACCGATCAACGGACGGCTGCGGTATTGCGCTGTTTTGAACGTGATCTGTTGCAGATGCTCGGTTATGGATTGCACCTTGCTGCAGATAATGACGGCGTGCCAGTCGATGATGACAGCGTCTATCTGTTCGATATGCAGGAAGGCCCTCGCAGAGTGAGCGACGGCGCCGGCAGCTATTCCGGTGCCTCTCTCAATGCACTGGCTCAGGGGAGCTTTGAGAATCATTCACAGCTCAATGAGGCCAAGCGCCTGTTACGCGGAGCGATCGACTTTCATCTGGGTGACAAAAATTCGCGAGTACGTAAAGTGATGAATTCAATGAGTCATCGCAAACGTGGCTGGCGGTCCCCCTTAAAGTCAACGCCATGAGACAGTAACGCGGTGATTTTCGGGATCGGTACAGATATCTTGCGAGTAGAACGGGTTGCGCGTGTCTATGCAAGATTTGGCGAACGCTTTGCGCGCCGCATTTTAATGCCGCCAGAGTTCGAACATTTTGTAAAATCTTCTGACCCGGTGCGTTTTTTGAGCATGCGATTTGCTGCAAAAGAAGCCGTCGTTAAGGCGATGGGCACTGGCTTTGCAAACGGCATGTGGGTGCGAGATGTCGGAGTGTACAGCGATCCGCGGGGTCGACCGGAAATCATGTATTCCAACCGTGGGGCTACACGTTGCCGGGAACTGGGTGTCGGAGAGGGCTTTCTTACGCTGTCGGATGAAGGCGGTTTTGTGATTGCAAACGCGATTTTACTGCGCGCCTGAAATAGTCCCGGAATCACGCGGCAGCATTGCCAAGAGTGTCACGCGCTTTGGCAACTGCAACCAGCAAATTTTCAAGCGCCTGTGGCAGTTTTTCCGGGTTTCCATTACGCGCACATTGTTCTACCAGATCCGCCGCCTCCTGCAGAGCTGATAGCCGGCAGATGGCTGCGCTGCCGTTTAGTCGATGCGCACTTTCGCCAAGTTCTTCAGTATCAGTGTCAGTTTGCCAACCTCCGGCGTAGCGGGTTTCAAATTTGTCAAACTCCGTAAAAAGCAATTCGCGCATTTCATGATCCAACAGCAGCGTACTGTTGGGTTCAGGTAACGAAGATTGCGGCAGGGACTGCGGGAGAGTCTGTTCCTTGCCACTTTTTATCCAGTAATTCAGGCCATTGATGAGCGTGGGTATTTGTAATGGCTTCACCCAACAGTCGAGCATTCCGGCATTGATACACTGTTGGTGCAATTCCGCAGAGACCGACGCGGTCATGCAGATTATAGGCGTGGAAACCATGTGCGCAAATTCGCGCATGCTACTTGCCGCTTCAATGCCATCACATCGCGGCATGCGTAAATCCAGCAACACCAGATCGTACGTAGCTGCACGGGCCCGGGTAATTGCTGCTTGTCCGTCAGCACATTGATCAACGATCATGCCGTGCTGATTGAGTAACTCGCTCATATAGGTCCGCCCGAATTCGTCGTCATCCGCAAGCAGAACGCGCAAGCCTTTCAGGCCATGGCTGTATCCTGCAACCGACCCAGGATTCTGATCAGTCAGGCGTGCAGCAAAATTTTCCTGCGGCGTATCCGCAGGCTTCGACAGCATCCGTTTGCGGAGCTTTTCCAGGGCGCCCGCGAGGTGACGCGGATGACAGTACAGAGGTAACACCTCTGCTCCGGCTGCCCGGTTTGTCAGTGACGCCGACAATAATTCATCGCGACCGGCCAGTATCAGGTGCGGACTCTGGGCGTGTTGACCTGCCCCGGAAAAATCCGGGCCTGTGCCAGAGTGTCGGTCAGTTTGTGCATTGGTGCACACACTCAGCCTGATGTCATCAGCCGGTGTACTCCTGTCCGTCACCTGATAGCCGTAAAATTCCAATAATCCCTCATAGTAGCGTCGTGAGTCCTCGTCCGGACAGTGCAGCCACACCTGTGCCGCGGCGGAGCCGGGTGCCACAGGCGACACAAAGGGAACCTGGTGAGACAACGTCAACTGCGCCGTAAACACCGAGCCCTGGTCCTTTGTGCTTGACAGGGTTAACTGGCCGCCCATGGCCTCTGTCAGCGAACGCGTAATCAACAGGCCCAAACCGCTCCCGCCTTCCGGGCTGCGGCCGGCCTGCGAATACGCCTCAAACAGAGAATCAATCTGAGCGCTGCTCATTCCCCGACCGGTATCTGCGATGTTTATGGATAAGTCGCATTTGTTGCCCGGCTTTGGTATTCCCGAGATGCGCAAATGTATCGATCCGGCGTCTGTGTATTTGATTGCATTGCTGACCAGGTTGGTCACGACCTGGCGAATCCGCAGACTATCCCCGATAAAAACAGCAGGCAGAGACGGGTCACTCCAGAAATATAAATCCAGCTTTTTATCTGACGCATTCGGAGCCAGCATGATCAGGCAACGATGAATCTCATTGAGCAGATCAAAAGGTTCATTCTGAATATCCAGGCGGTTTGCTTCGATTCTTGAAAAATGCAGAGTGTTGTCAATCAGGTCCAGTAATGCATGTGCCGCTGATAATGTGTTGTCAATAAAAGTCTGCTGTTGCTCTGTCAATGACATGCGCTGCAATAATTGGAGATGACCGATAATACCGTTCATCGGTGACCGGATTTCGTGGCTGATGTTTGCCAAAAACGACGATTTGGCCGCGTTTTCTTCCTCCGCCCGTTTTCGCGCAAGGTCAAGCACGACATTCTTGATTTCGGTTTCTTCGAGCGTTTTGCTCAGTTCTTCACTCGCTGCGGCTTCATATTTTTCGCGTTCGCTCTGCGCCGCACGCAGCGCCAGTGCCAGTGCCTCGACGCGTCGATACAAACCCATGATTTCAGATGGACCACTGATGGATGGAATCGGTGATTCGCTGCCACGCTCCACGCCAGACAGCGCGGTTGTCAATGCAGCCGTGTCGTGCTCGAATTGTTTAAAACGGGTGCGCAATTTCCACAGAAAAAAAGCACCGACGATGAACACTAAGGCAGCTGTGCCCGCATAGCGGCGTAATAGCAAATGGTATTGCTCGGCGCGGTTGGTGATGACTTGCACCTTGCCGGCGACTTTATCAAGTGGCGCAATCAGTACCGTGGTTTCTGCCTGGTTTACTGCATTGTCAATATATGCAGTGTTACCGTAAAGCAACTGACCGTTGGCGTCCGTATACGTCACTTTGGTATCCGGAACAGCAGCAACCAATGTGTCTATGAATCTGGCAAACTCGGGGGTCAGCCTATCGTCTTGTTGAAAGTTGCCCGCTCTTAGAGCGAAATTGCGAATTTGTCGGGCCGTGTCAAGCGCTCGATGTTGCGTCTGATCATTGAGCGCCTGTAATTGCACAACATACGAGGTTATCAGCAAGGCAAACGCCAGCAGCCACAATGCGAGTAATGGCACAACTGCACTTGTGTATAACGAGTATCGCGGCCCGGTTTTTTCAAAGACGTCCATTAGCACCATATTCTAACCCTTCCTGCCGGCAAAATAATAATTCACGGAGCGTTATGACAGGCAATCTGCTAGACTCTGCGCCCCTGATTTTGAGATTCAGCGAGGTTAAAAGTGGCCAGGCGGAAACCGCGTGTGAGGACTTTTGAAGCAGACATTCTGGATCTGGCTCACGATGGGCGCGGTATCGCGAAGATCAACGGCAAAACCGTGTTCGTGCACGGTGCCTTGCCGGGTGAACACGTTACTTTGACGGTCTATCGGAAAAAACGTAGTTTTGACGAAGCGATTACAGACAGTGTGCATACCGCGAGCCCGCAACGCGTGGCACCCGTCTGTGCAGCTTTTGGTGTTTGTGGCGGATGCGCCATGCAACATTTAAGTGATGCCGACCAGCGGAGTCATAAACGCACACAACTGGAGCATGATTTACAAAAAATTGGTGGCGTGGCGCCGCATTCGTGGTTACCGGATCTGGCTGCCGAACCATGGCATTATCGGCGGCGCGGGCGTCTGGGTGTCAAGCAGGTGATTGGTAAGGGGCGTGTGCTCGTAGGCTTTCGGGAACGCCGTTCTTCATACATCGCCGATATGGCGAGTTGTCCCATCCTGGCCCATCCCGTTGATGCATTGATCACGCCATTATCTGATCTGATCGGTTCGCTGTCAGTTGCCGACAAGGTCCCGCAAATAGAGATAGCAGTAGGCGACGAAGTGACCGCTTTGGTGTTCAGACATTTGCAGGCCATGAGTGAGCAGGACCTCAATACGTTGCAAACGTTTGCGCGCGAATGGAATGTGGATGTGTACCTGCAGCCTGGTGGACCGGCATCTGTAGTGCCGCTGGGAGAGGTGCGTGAACTCAGTTATCACCTGCCGCAGTTTGATGTTGAGATCGGGTTTCAGCCGCTGGATTTTTTGCAGGTAAATACCGAGCTAAATCGCCGCATGATCTCCCATGTCATCGGTAATGCTGCGTTGCGCCCCGGAGATCATGTGCTTGACCTTTTTTGTGGGCTGGGCAATTTTACTTTGCCGTTGGCTCGCTGTGCCGATGTCGTGGTGGGTGTGGAAGGTGATGACAATCTGGTCACGCGCGCCAGGGCCAACGCAGTCAGGAATGGCCTCGAAAACGTGGAGTTTCACGTTGGCAATCTGTTCACCCCTGAGGTGCAGTGGCCCTGGCTGAACAAGGCCTACGATGTGGTATTTATTGATCCGCCAAGGGCCGGTGCGCAGGAGATCCTGCCGTTTGTGGCAAAAACAGGTCCGCGGATGATCGCCTACGTATCGTGTCATCCGGCTACTCTCGCAAGGGATGCGGCAATTCTGGTGAATGATTTTGGCTACCGATTGTCAAAATGCGGAATTATGGATATGTTTCCGCATACGGCACACGTAG
>JABDLQ010000144.1 GCA_013002925.1 Gammaproteobacteria bacterium
CCACGACCGCAGTGACAACGAACGACAGAAAAACTTCTGGGACCCACGCAAAAAACACCTGTTGATGCAAAGGTGGCGCAGCACCAGGGCTTATTACAAGGCGGTATCCCGCGCGCCTATGACCGCGCGGGACAAGCGGCAACTGTATTGGTATCTGACAAAAACCATTTATTGGACAAAGGGCGAATTGGTGATGGAGTTGGCCGACTACTGTCGATTCGGTCTGCTTAGAAAAACGTAGAAAGGAATGAACATGAAAGTACTGGTCACCGGACACCGCGGCTTTATCGGCACAAATATGGTTCCGATTTTGCAAAAAAAAGGATTTGAGGTCGTTGGTATAGATACCGATCTGTATCGTTCCTGCACGTATGGCAATGAGCCGGCGGCAATACCGTCAATTGACAAAGATGTTCGCGATGTCACGCAAGATGACTTGCGCGGGTTTGACGCCATTGTCCATTTGGCGGCGCTATCGAATGATCCACTGGGCAACCTGAACCCGGACCTGACGTACGAGATAAATCATCGTGCTTCTGTGGATCTTGCAGAAAAAGGTAGGGCCGTTGGAGTAAAGCGTTTTCTTTTTGCGTCCTCTTGCAGTATGTACGGCAAAGCCGGTGATGACGTGCTCGATGAAACGGCGCAGTTCAACCCGGTGACGCCTTATGCGAAATCCAAGGTCTATGTGGAGCGCGATGTTGCGCCGATGGCAAGCGACGGCTTTAGCCCGGTATTTCTGCGTAACGCGACGGCCTATGGTGTTTCACCGCGCATCCGGTTTGACCTGGTGATCAACAACCTGACGGCGTGGGCGTATACCACGGGACGAATCCTGATGAAAAGCGATGGCACCCCCTGGCGACCACTGGTACACATCGATGATATTTGCCAGGCGGCAGTTTGCGCATTGCAGGCGCCACGAGAGGTGGTGCATAACCTGGCAGTCAATGTAGGTTCCAATGATGAAAACTACCAGATGCGTGATCTCGCCGGTTTTGTCCAGGAAATCGTGCCAGACTGCGCAATCGATTACGCTGACGGCGCCGGTCCTGATTCGCGCTGTTATCGCGTTAATTTCGACAAAATTCACTCGACATTTCCAGACTTTCAGACGACATGGACAGCGCGGATGGGCGTACAGCAGTGCTACGACTCCTATGTCCGACACGGCTTGAATAAAGACGATTACGAGGGCGTTCGATACAAGCGCATAGCGCACATTCAAAACCTCATCGCCGAAGGTCTCCTGGATAATAACCTGCGTTGGCAGAAATAAAACCGACGGAGCCTGTAGTCAACATGAAATTTACAGAAACAACAGTGAGTGGTGCCTATCTTATCGAGGTCAACAGAATCGGCGACGAGCGAGGTTTTTTTGGTCGCTTGTGGTGTGAAAAAGAAATGCAGGAAATGGGCCTGATCGCAGATATA
Organism: Gammaproteobacteria bacterium; assembly: GCA_013002925.1. Taxonomy (GTDB): domain Bacteria; phylum Pseudomonadota; class Gammaproteobacteria; order Steroidobacterales; family SZUA-146; genus SZUA-146. Next base: position 1,435 of record JABDLQ010000144.1, read on the forward strand.
AAACAGATCAATGTCGGCTTTAGTCCACAACAGGGAACGCTGCGCGGTTTGCATTATCAGCAACACCCTCATCGGGAAGTAAAAATCGTGCGCTGCACCCGCGGCGCAGTGTATGACGTGGTGTTGGATCTGCGGCCTGATTCCACAACCTATAAACAATGGCATGGTGTTGAGCTCAACGCTGACAATGGCGCGATGCTGTACGTGCCGGAAGGATGCGCGACAGGCTATCTGACGCTGTGTGATAATGCCGAGATATATTATTTGACGTCAGAGTTCTACTCACCAGATGCAGCAACCGGCGTTCGTTATGATGATCCGGCGTTTGGCATTGCATGGCCCGCCGCCGCCAGCGTCGTGTCCGAAAACGACCAAACCTGGGAAAATTTTGACGGTTAGAACTGCGAAGGAATGAAGTCATGATCATAGTCGACAAAGCCATTGAACAACGCATCGCCGAGGACCGGCCAATTCGGGTAGCGATGTTTGGCGCCGGCTACAGCGCGCGACATATCTGTTCCCAGATTCTGAGCTCCTTTCCAGGCATTCATCTTGCAGTGATTTGTAACCGTACTCCTGAAAATGCCAAAGCATGCTATGCGATTGAAGGCGTTGACGACCCGACGTACATCGACTCGGCCAGCGCACTTAATAATATTATCGACAAACGACTGTATGCCATTACCGACAACCCTGACGCGGTGTTTGATTGTGACCAGATTGACGCAGTTATCGAGACCACGGGAGAGGTTCAACATGGTGCCTGGCTGGCGCTCAAATCAATCGAGGCGGGCAAACATACGATCGTGCTGAACTGTGAGATGGACGCGACCGTGGGTCCGCTGCTTAAACATATCGCCGATCAGCAGGGAGTCATTTATTCCAATACGGATGGCGACGAGCCGGGCGTGGCCTCCAACCTTTCACGCTTTGTAAAAACAATTGGGCTGGAAGTGGTGGGAGCAGGCAACCTTAAAGGGTTTTATGCGGTTCATCGCACGCCTGAAACGCAGCGGGAGTTTGCCGAGAACAACAACCAAAAGCCGCATATGATGACGTCTTTTGTTGATGGCACAAAGCTATCGATGGAGCTCACGGTGCTGGCAAACGGCCTGGGCTTCGGCGTCGATAAGCGCGGTATGCATGGAATTGATTGCGATGACGTGCGCACGTGTCTCGAGCATTTTCCGCAGGGTACATTCAAGCCAGGGCGTGGCGTGGTGGATTTTTTGTTGGGAGCATCACCCTACACCGGGGCTTTCGTCGTAGGTTATACCGAGCACCCAATGAAAACGGATTACCTCAAGTACCTGAAAATGGGTGATGGCCCGTTTTATGTGTTCTACACGCCGTTTCATTTGCCGCAGCTGGAAATTCCCATCACTGTTTCACGTGCGGTGCTGTGCAACGATGCCACGGTCACGCCATTGGGCGAACCTTACTGTGACGCGGTGGCCATTGCGAAACACGATCTGGATGCAGGCCACACGCTGGACGGCATTGGTGGTTATGACACCTACGCGCTGATCGATAACTTTGCAACCAGCCAGGCGCAGAACCTGTTACCGATGGGTGTCGCCGAAGGTTGTGTCGTGAAACGCCCTGTCGCTATTGATACACCGTTGACCTATGCGGACGTCGAGCTACCAAAGGACCGTCAAATCGATCAGTTACGTCAGCAGATGGTCGACACATTTTTTTGATATTGGTTTTTGATATCGGTTTTTGATACCGGCAGAACAACTCCCGGACGGTTGTGCTGATCTGAATGCTGTCATTGGGCAGATGCAAAAACCAACCGAATCCGCCACCGCCTGAACAGATCGCCTGTCGTGGCGATGTCGATATTACTTCCGGTAAACTAATGACTCGATGGATAAGCAGTCAGGTTGTCGGATTGTGATGAGCCGGGCTGATTTCCTTCATGGTGTCCACCATCCATGTACGCGCCTCGATGTTGATCTGTTCCGGAGTTTTCCCGGAAGTATCGATTGCAGGGCCAATGCGCAGTGTGATCTTGCCCGGGATTTTTTTTAGCTTGCCACTGGGCCAGTGATCGCCCGCATTATGTGCAACAGGCACAATCCGGGCGCGTGCTTCACAGGCCAGCACGGCACCGCCGATACCGAAGCGACCGACCTGCCCCTTTGGCACGCGCGTACCTTCAGGAAAAATATTAACCCACAGTCCTTCCTGCAGCCTGTTTTTGCCCTGGACCAGAATTTGCCCCATTGCGCTGCGTCCCGCTTTGCGATTAATCGCGATGGAGCGCAACGATGCCAGCGCCCAGCCGAATATTGGAATCCACATCAGCTCGCGTTTCAAAACAATGACGCTTGGCGGTATCACCAGAAACAATGCCAGGGTCTCCCATGGCGACGAATGTTTTATCAAGGCAACACACGGAACATTGGGCAGGTTTTCGCGGCCTTCCACTTCGACGTCTATATCGCACAGCACCTTCAACAGCCGGTTCATGACGGTGGCATAGCTGGAACCGAGCGAATAAATGACCCTGGGTGATGCACGAATTAACAGAACAACCGCGACGCTGTAAGGAAGGAGCATTAAAAAGCACAGCAGAAGAAAGACGAAAGACCGTAAACTCGTCATCGATCAACCGAGCAGGGTATCGGCGGCTTGAGACAGGTCATCAAAGACTTCAATCGTCGACTCTTCAGGTAAAAGCTTTTCTGTTTTGCGACCATTGCCGGTACGCACCAATACCGGCTTGCAGCCGGCGGTTTCGGCTGCAACGAGATCGCGCATGGAGTCGCCAATCGCAGGTACATTCTCCAGGGCAACGTCAAAGCGATTGCGAATCTGCTCAAACAGACCGGATTTGGGTTTGCGACAGGTACAACCATCATCCGGAGCGTGTGGACAGAAAAATACCGCAGCGATTTCACCGCCTTCAGCGACCACTTCGTTATGCATTTTGCGATGGATCTCGGCAAGCTGTGCGTAGTCAATCAGGCCGCGGCCGACACCGCTTTGGTTGGTTACAACAATTACGGTCCAGCCAGCCTGGTGTAGCCTGGCAATTGCTTCCAGACTTCCTGGCAGAGCTTTCCATTCGTCGGGAGTCTTGATGAATGCACGTGAGTCGCGGTTGATCACACCATCACGATCCAGAAGCACCAGTTTTAACTCGCTCGCCATAAGCCCTGATTGTACCGATAATCAACACACTGCGTGCAGGATTATGCGGTGTCGGAAAGGCCTGGGCCGGTAGCATGCCCGCAGACCCGCTACAACACGAAAGACATTTGAAATGAGCCCGGGTGACCGGTGCGAAACTACCGTGCGGTTCAGCCTGAGGGAAGATCGCTCAGTGCCAGCTTGGTACGCTGCAGATGCTCTGCCGCAACCTCTCCTAGCGCAAGCGCCAGCGCGACCTGAATAGCATCCAAAAGAACTAATTGTGTAACCCTGGAGCTCATCGGTGTGAACACACAGGTATCTTCTGTCGCCTGCAACGGAAACAGTATCGATGCGTTTGTTGCGAGCGTGCTGCTTTCATCGGTGATGGCAACGACGGTGGCACCGCGTTGTCGCGCTTTGCGGGCAGCATCCCCGAGCACGGGCCATCGCCCTGTGTGTGAGACAAACACAAAGACATCCTTATGCGCAGCAATTGCAGCATGTTGCAGCATTCCCGGTGTGTCGTTGACTGCGGCGCAGGGAATACCCAGGCGAAAAAATTTGTGACAGGCATCGTTTGCGACATGACCGGATGCTCCCAGACCGACAAAGACCAGCGATCGCGCCATTTTCATCGCACCCACCGCCTGGTCGATTGGCAGGGTGGAGAGCATTGAGCGCACTTCCATGAGGGACTGAATGGAGGCATCAAAGACTTTGGCGGCGGCGTCAGATATGGTGTCATCAGCATTGACGGCACGATGAATCACGCTGCCTGGTTTGCTGGCGGCTTCGGTTAATCTGATGGAAAGCTCGCGAAAACCGCTGAGGCCCAGACGCCGGCAGAACCGGATGACCGTCGGCTCGCTGGTACCACAGGCATTGGCTACCACGGCGAGTGTGGCTTCTGCTGTCTGTCGGGGATGGGTTAGCACCCAGTTTGCCACGCGCTGTTCGGCGCGGCTGAAAGTCGACATTTGTTGTTCCAATTGGTCCAGCATGTAGTAAAAATACACCATCAAGCGGCGTTATTCTACGAAATATTGCCATAAAGACTAAAATATGTAGTAAAATTACAAAACATTCAGAGGTATTTATGGCACAACTAATTCCGGTAGAAGAGTTTGATCTGGTGATTTTTGGCGGCACCGGCGATCTGTCGATGCGCAAACTGTTACCCGCGATGTATCACCGCGACCGGGCGGGACAGATCACCGCGGGCAGTCGCATCATCGCCACTGGCCGTGCACAGATGAGTCAGGAGGCCTATCTGCAGGAGGTAGAGGCAGCCTTGCGAACAAACCTGGATGAAGGAGAGTTCACAGACGAACAGTGGCAGATATTCAGCCCCAGGATTCACTATGTGCAATGTGATGCGCTGGCGGTCGATAGCTGGCAGGATCTCAAAGCGGTGTTGCAGGGATTCGAGCAGCGCATCCGCGTGAGCTATCTTGCGACACCGCCAAGCCTGTTTGGTCCGATCGCCGCAGGCTTGCGCCATAACGAACTGATCACCCCCGACAGCCGCATCGTGCTTGAAAAGCCAGTCGGGCGCGATTTTGCCTCTGCGCAGGACATTAACACCCAGGTCGGAGAGTGTTTCCCGGAAAACCAGATTTATCGTATTGATCATTATCTTGGCAAAGAAACGGTCCAGAACCTGCTGGCATTGCGGTTTGCCAACTCCATGTTCGAACCCATGTGGCGGCGCAGTGCCATTGACCACGTACAGATCACTGTGGCCGAAGACCTTGGGGTAGGCGGCCGCATCGAGTTTTACGATCGCATTGGCGCAATGCGCGACATGGTGCAAAACCATATTTTGCAGCTCGTGTGTCTGACGGCCATGGAGGCACCGGCGAGTCTTGATCACGACGCCGTTCGTGATGAAAAAATAAAAGTGCTGCGTGCGCTGCGCCCGATCGGCGGAGATTTTGTGCGCACAAATACGGTGCGTGGCCAGTACACCGATGGTGCGATCAAGGGACAGACAGTATCGGGATACATGAGCGAGCTTGGCGAAAAACAAAGCAGCACCGAAACGTTTGTCGCGCTCAAGCTTGAAATCGATAATTGGCGGTGGTCAAACGTCCCGTTTTATGTGCGCACGGGCAAGCGGCTTAAAACCAAGCATTCGGAAATTGTCGTGCAGTTTCAGGATGTACCACATTCGATTTTTCCGGAGCAAAAATTTAATATCAACCCGAACCGTCTTTCCATTCGTTTACAACCGGATGAGGGGGTCAAGTTATCTGTGATGGTCAAGGAACCGGGCCCGGGCGGGTTTGATTTGAGGCCAGTGTCATTGGATCTGAGTTTTGAAGAGACCTTTGGATTGCGCTATCCCGATGCTTATGAGCGGCTGTTGATGGAAGTGCTGCGCGGGAACCCGGCGTTGTTTATGCGCCGCGATGAAGTGGAGGCTGCCTGGCACTGGGTGGACCAGGTGATATCCGGTTGGGAGGCGTCCAACCAAAAGGTCGAAAACTATGTGGCCGGTTCCTGGGGGCCGACAGCAGCTTCACTGCTGCTCGATCGCGATGGGCGTGAGTGGTATGCGGATGTCTGATGAGCGTTGAATATCATTTTCGTACACGAGACGAGGCATCTGCCGCTGCGGCAACCCGCATTGCCGGGTTGCTTGATTGCGCTTTAAATGCCCAGTCTGCAGCCTCCCTGGTTGTAAGTGGGGGCAGCACACCAGTGGTCTGCTTTGAGCAATTGGCGCACAGCGACCTGGAATGGGAGCGCGTACATGTGCTGATGAGTGATGAACGCTGGGTCGCGCCAACCGCAGACAGCAGCAACGAAAAACTTGTGCGAAGTACTTTACTGACTGACGCAGCAGCGGCCGCCCGCCTGTTACCTGTGTTCCAGCCGGAGATGAGCATCGAGACGCGTTGCCAGATGCTTGATAAAGAAGTGGACAGCATTCCCCAACCCTTTGCGTGCACTTTGCTTGGCATGGGCGAGGACGGGCATTTTGCATCCCTGTTTCCGGATGCCGCAAACCTCGAGGCTGGTCTGGATCTCGACACGCAGTCCTCATGGCTTGCGATTGACACAGAGGCCAGCCCCCTGCCCCGTGTCAGCATGACTCTGGCAGCGTTATTGCGCAGCCGCGAAATTGTGTTATTGATATTTGGTGAAAACAAACGCAAGGTCCTGGATTCGGCCCGTGAATCCATCGACCGGTACCCGGTGTCGCAGCTGCTCGCGCAGCAAATCACGCCGGTCAGAATTTTCTGGGCTCCCTGAGGGGCCTCAACAGGACGAAGACTATGCACCCAACCATTGAGCGCGTAACCCGGAGAATCATTGAACGTAGTCAGCAATCGCGTGAAAGTTACCTGGCACGAATGGATGATGCTGCAGCCCAGGGTCCCGAGCGTACCGCGTTGTCCTGCAGCAACCTGGCCCATGGAATAGCCGCTTGCGCAAGCCCGGACAAACAGGCCTTGTCAGGCGACATTATCGCAAATATCGGCATCGTTTCAGCATATAACGACATGCTCAGTGCGCATCAGCCGTTTGAGCCGTATCCGCAGCAAATTAAAAATGCTGCGCACAAGGCGGGAGCGGTCGCACAATTTGCCGGTGGGGTGCCGGCAATGTGCGACGGCGTCACGCAGGGCCAGGATGGCATGGACCTGTCCTTGTTCAGTCGAGACGTGATTGCAATGTCGACCGCTATCGCCCTGTCGCACAATATGTTTGATGCGGTGGCGTGCCTGGGAATCTGCGACAAAATCGTACCGGGGCTTCTGATTGGCGCGCTGGCCTTTGGTCATTTGCCGACGGTTTTCATTCCGGCAGGACCGATGGTTTCGGGCTTGCCGAACAAAGAAAAGGCACGCATTCGGGAAGAATTTGCTGCGGGCAAGATCAGTCGTGAAGAGCTTCTGGCTGCCGAATCAGCGTCTTATCATGGGCCTGGCACGTGTACGTTTTACGGGACTGCAAACAGTAACCAGATGCTGATGGAGTTCATGGGTTTGCAGCTCCCCGGCGGCTCTTTTGTCAATCCTGGTACACCGTTGCGTGAGCACCTCACTGATGAGGCGGTCCATACGGTACTGGGTCTGACCAGGCTCGGCAGCAATTACACACCCCTTGCCCGGATTGTCAGCGAGCGCGCAATTGTAAACGCGATCGTGGGATTGCTTGCTACCGGTGGATCGACAAATCACACTCTGCACCTGGTTGCGATTGCTGCAGCAGCCGGCATCGTGATCGACTGGACGGATTTTTCCGAGTTGTCGACCGCCGTCCCACTGTTGGCGCGGGTCTACCCCAATGGTCTCGCCGATGTAAACCACTTTCATGCTGCCGGCGGTCTGGGCTTCGTAATGTCCCAGCTTCTGGAGGCGGGCATGCTCCATGATGAGGTGCGAACCATCTGTGGCGATGGCTTGAGGTCGTTTTGCAAAGAACCGGTCATCGCAGATGACGGTATTCAATGGCAACCGCCCGCGGAAGAGTCGCTCAATACCGATATCATCCGGCCGGTAAGCGAGCCATTTGATCCTGAGGGCGGTTTGCGACTGGTAGACGGGAATATCGGTCGGGCAATTGTCAAAGTATCCGCCGTACAGCCGGAACATCAGAGTATCGAGGCACCTGCGCGGGTGTTTCTGTCCCAGGATGAGTTTGTAAAAGCTTTCAAAAATAACGAGCTTGAACGTGATTTTGTTGCAGTGCTGCCCTGTCAGGGACCCGCAGCAAATGGTATGCCTGAACTGCACAAGCTGACCCCTTATCTGGGCGTTTTACAGGGTCGCGGGTTCTCTGTTGCGTTACTGACGGATGGGCGGATGTCTGGTGCATCGGGGAAAGTCCTTGCGGCAATCCAGGTTACTCCCGAGGCGCTGAATGGTGGCGTTATCGGCAAGATTCGTGACGGCGATACGATAGCGATTGATGCGCAGCAGGGCGTACTGGAAGTAACCGCCAGCGATGATGATCCGTTGGCCAGGCCACAACCGACGTTCTCGCTGGAGGCGAACCGCAATGGGATGGGCCGCGAGCTATTTGGTGTGCTGCGCGCCGCCGTCAACTCGGCGGAACAAGGGGCCAGCGCCTTTGCCGATGACCATGCGCACACGGCGCAGTCAGGAGAAAGCTGAAATGGATGCAAGCCGATTGTTGGTGAATTCACGTATCGTTCCAGTGGTCGTAATCAGTCGGCTTGAGCGAGCGGTACCTCTGGCCGAATGTCTTCTTGAGGCCGGTATCGACGTGATTGAAATAACGTTGCGCACTAACACCGCGCTGGCAGCGATCGAAAGCATCGCCAACCAGGTGCCGGCCATGACAGTAGGTGCCGGCAGTTTGCGTGAGCCAGGTCAGATTGGTGACATCATAGAAGCCGGTGGACAGTTTGCGGTATCGCCGGGCGCGACAGCGGAGCTCATTGGTGCCGCTCACGAATATAACCTGCCGCTGGTCCCTGGCGCGGTTACCCCGGGTGAGATGATGAACCTGTTTGCTGCCGGATACTCGCTGCAAAAATTCTTCCCGGCAGAACTGGCCGGAGGCGCACCGTTCCTCAAATCTATCCATGCGCCGTTACCCGATATCCGCTTCATGCCCACCGGTGGCATCTCTGTACAAAAAGCGGCCGACTATCTGGCCCTGCCTAATGTCGCCGCAATCGGCGGATCCTGGATCACCCCGCAGCACCTGCTGGACACCGGAAATTTTGCCGAAATTGGCCGCCTCGCTGCCGAGGCGATCGACATGAGCCGTGTTAAACATTAAGCACCCCCCCTAAACAACAGAATGCAGGACACCCACAGGATGTCGACGGGAAGCACGCCTGTCGATACAGGACACGCATCTATGGTCGCCACGGTGTCGATACGGAACAGCTGTTGATATGGGACACCCGCCTGCCACCAGGTGTGTCGATGCAGGACGCCCACTGTCAACAGGTGGGTGTCCCGGGTCTGCAACCCAGACACAAAAAAACCCGGCACCTTGCGGCGCCGGGCAGTAGGGGCTTACATGCGGCGATGGTTCAGAGTGTGTCTGATCTCGAGTCATCCCGGGATTGACCGTTGTGGTCGCGGTAATTTTGGCGGTGCCTGGACCGTTTACCCCGGTGAGCCTTCAACTCATCAAACTTCGCGAG
>JABDLQ010000153.1 GCA_013002925.1 Gammaproteobacteria bacterium
CTGGAATAAAAAAGGGCCGGTAAAAACCGGCCCTACAATCGGTTCGCTTCGAAATCAGCGTTATTCCGGTGTTGCGAACTCCGGATAGGCTTCCACACCACATTCGTGCAGGTCGATACCCTCGTACTCTTCCTGTTCGCTGATACGAATTCCCAGGGTGTACTTTAATACCATCCAGACGATCAGGCTGGTGATAAAAACCCATGCCAGGATGCTGAGCATGCCGATAAGCTGAACACTGAACTTTGCATCCGCATTGGTCAGAGGCACTGCGAGCAAGCCCCAGACTCCAACCACACCGTGAACTGAGATTGCGCCCACCGGGTCATCGATGCGCAGCTTGTCAAACGTCACGATTGCCAGAACGACAATGATGCCACCGATAGCGCCAATGGCGGTGGCCGCCAGCGGTGCAGGGGTCAGCGGTTCGGCCGTTATTGCAACCAGACCGGCAAGCGCACCATTTAACAGCATCGTCAGATCAGCCTTGCCGAACCACAGACGCGACAGCAACATCGCCGCTATGAGTCCTCCGGCTGCCGCCATATTCGTGTTTACAAAAATCAGCGCCACAGCGTTGGCATTTTCAACGCCGGTCACCTGGAGTTGCGAACCCCCGTTAAACCCAAACCAGCCCAACCATAAAATCAATGTTCCGATGGTTGCCAGCGGCAGGTTACAGCCCGGGATCGCTTTGATTTCACCGCTCTTGCCATATTTGCCTTTGCGGGCGCCCAGTAACAGTACACCGGCAAGTGCTGCTGCAGCACCGCACAAGTGAACCACGCCGGAGCCTGCAAAGTCCTGAAAGCCCATGACATTGAGCCAGCCATCGCCCCATTTCCAGAAACCCTGAATGGGGTAGATGAAACCGGTCAGCACAATTGCAAAAGCAAAAAAGGACCAAAGCTTCATACGTTCAGCAACGGCGCCAGACACAATCGACATGGCCGTGGCAACAAACACTACCTGAAAGAAAAAGTCTGACAAACCGGAGTAGTAAGAATCGCCGGCAACTACAGCACCGAGCTCGTTGTCTGTCTTGCCAAGAATCCCAATGTTGGCGAGCGCATTAAACACACCCCCCTGAAAGTCGCCCCCCGGGTACATGATGCTGTACCCGCACAGCATATACATGATACAGGCGATCGAATACAAGCCGACGTTCTTGGTCAGAATTTCAGCTGTATTCTTGGCACGGACCAGGCCGGATTCGAGCATGGTAAAGCCTGCGGCCATCCACATTACAAGCGCGCCCATCACCAGGAAATAAAAGGTGTCAAGCGCGTAACTGATTTCGCTGACCTGACTGGTTAGTTGTGTAAGTGCTTCCATTGTTTAGTTCCTCACCTGTAAACGCGTCAGACCGCTTCGTTACCGGTTTCACCGGTACGAATGCGAACAACTTCTTCAAGAGGGCTGACAAAGATTTTGCCGTCCCCGATTTTGCCAGTTCTCGCCGTGTCTGAAATCGTTTCGATGACTTGTTCGGCTATGTCATCTTCGACGGCAATCTCGAGTTTGGTCTTGGGTAAAAAATCGACTACGTATTCGGCACCGCGATACATTTCAGTATGACCGCGCTGGCGTCCGAAGCCTTTGACTTCGGTAACGGTAATGCCCTTGATACCAATGTCAGCGATAGCTTCGCGAACATCTTCGAGTTTAAATGGCTTGATTATTGCGGTGATCATTTTCATTTCTGTCTCCCGTCAGTCAAGTCTATTGCGAAGGCCCGAATTGGAACGATTTACCGATCGAGAAAACCAGCGAATCATCATTCGCACCGACCAGGTCATCATTGGCAATGACCAACGCCAGGCCTACATCCAGCTCACTGATGGTGGTGCCATAGCCAAATTCGAAGTAATCGCCATTCAAATCCTGGCTGAACGAGCCAAATTTGCCGTAAAAGCCATTGTGCTCTGCAGTGATTGAAAAGAAGGTGTAGTCCTGGGTGGGACCATTAAAGTTCTCATAGTCACCAAAGGCGGCATCGACCGTGACGGGGCCGTAACCGGCGCTCACGTTGATCTCCTGGTAGGTATCGTCAAAATTGCCGGTGTAGTAGTAACCCGTAAAACCGATACCGTAGGAAAAATCACCGTATTCACCGCCATAGCCAAAGTACCCGTCGATCTCGAGGCCATCATCGACATCGGCGGCCCAGGTACCAATGTAAAATCCGTTTTGCTCATAATCGATGCCTCCGTATGCAGAGGAGTCCGACTGAAAGATGCCGCGAAAAAGATAATCGCTGACCCAGCCAATGTTTCCGGACCACTGGGCATGACTTGCAACAGAGGTCGCAAAAACAATTGCAATTAGCGCTGATTTGATAAAAGTGTTCATGATATTTCTCGTTGACTCCATAGTTGATAAAGCAGTGAATCGCACAGCGCCTGAGACAAGCACGCTATGCCTCACCACTAAGCATGATCCGTGCCAAAGAAACATCATCAATATAATCAGTGGATTAGGTTTTTCAGAGCCACAAGCCGCACCAATGGGGTGCAACTGACAATTAGGTATCAATCGATTCTGCACCACAATAGAGCGGCGTGGTTGGCCGGTTAGTAAGCGCGCAGACTGTGCGACGATCTGGTTTGCGGCAATTCGCCGTGACCCGTTCGACAGCGTGTCCGGTGTCGCGTGTGAGCATCAAGGTTGTTCCGGAAAATTGTGGCTGTGAGATTAAGAGAGTGTGCCGGACCGCAGTTTGCTGGTTTGCTGATATCGCGAATTATCAGGGAATGCGCGATGCAAGGGCGCACTTACTGATTTATATTTGCGTTAACGATAAGTCACGTTGCGGTACTTCTTCGCGTTGCTGCGATCGTTTAATACAACCAGTGACACGGTGGTGTTACAGTTTTCGCACAGGACGGGCTGGCACGAACCCTGTGTTATGATTTTTTAGCATGACCGTTGTTGACCGTAATGGCGTCATTACCGTATTAATGGACCAGACTGGGTTTGTGTGAGGTTTCCACTTTGCCATCAATCAACGCCTCGACGGCTTGTTCGTGACCGTGTGTGGGGAATAACCGGAGTAGAACATGAGCGCCATCTCGCCCAAGACGAAGTTAATACTAATAACATTCCTGCTGGTGTCATGCGCATCCGCAAATGAATTTAGTAAAAGTACGGAACACACCTATCGCCTGGCGGAAAATGCCGGTCAGCCCGAGGCTCGAATCGAAGACGTCGCATGGTTGACGGGCGCATGGACAGGCGAAGCATTTGGCGAGCGTTTCGAGCAAACCTGGAATCCGCCGTCGGCGGGTTCAATGGTCGGGTTTTTCAAACTGCTCAACAAAGACAGCGTGAATTTTTATGAATTGCTGCTCATTGTCGAAGAAAACAATAGCCTGGTCATGAAAGTCAAACATTTTCATGCTGATTTCACCGCTTGGGAGGACAAGGAGGATTACGTGCGATTCCCGCTGGTCCACCTGGAAAAAGACGCAATACATTTTTCCGGATTGAGTTTTTACCGTCAGAACAATGATGATGTGATCGGTTACCTGGCAATGCGCCGCAAGGGCGAGTTGGTAGAAGAAAAACTCATCTACAGGCGTTAAATCCAGAAGCTGCAGTCATGATCCAGCGGGTAATAATATTTATTTCAGCAGGCGGCCGTTGACGCGGCTTGATGAAATTTTTTATCAGATCGGGTTTATTCACAGCACCAACCGCTGCTCGAACAGCCACACAAAGCCCCGTTGGATGTGCGACCAACGGCCGTACACAAATAATTCCATGCCGTCGAATCAGACCCGCATGGCCAGTAAGGTAACGC
>JABDLQ010000154.1 GCA_013002925.1 Gammaproteobacteria bacterium
TTTCCAGCGGTGTTTGCCATGTCTTTATACATCATACCAGCGCTTCGCTGATGGTCTGCGAAAACGCAGATCCGGAGGTGCTGGCTGACCTGGAAAGGTTTATGTTTCGACTGGTGCCGGATGGCGACAGTCTGTTTGAACATATCGCTGAAGGTCCGGACGATATGCCTGCCCATGTGCGCAGCGTATTGACACAAACCCATTTGACGTTACCCATTGCAAACGGCCGCTGTGATCTGGGCACCTGGCAGGGCGTGTTTTTATGGGAACACCGTACGGCACCACACAGTCGTCGAATCACTGTGAGCGTGCAATCCTGAGTATTACCCACAACCGGTAACGGACGAGCCGATCATTGCACAAATGACTGCAGCGCTTTGTTGATCAGATTCTCGTGAGCATCGATGTTGAACATGGCATCAACCGCATCGGTGATAATGCCGTCCGCATCGATCATATAAGTGATGCGTTTCGTAATCCCCAAAAACCCGCGCGACTCATACAGTTTTACAACTTCTTTTGACGTGTCGGCCAGCAGCGTAAATGGAAGGTCGTGTTTTTTTTGAAAACGTGTGTGACTGTCTTCACTTTGGGAACTGATCCCCAACACCGTAACACCAACGTCCATGATTTCTTCATGCTGGTCCCGGATCATGCAGGCCTCCCTGGTGCACCCGGGCGTAAAATCCGCCGGGTAGAAGTACAACAGGACGGGTCCCTGCTTCAGGGTGGCGTGTAATGAGACTGGATTGCCATCCTGATCTGGCAAAGTAAAATCCGGAGCCGGTGTGCCTGGTTTTAGCATGTCGTTATTCCAATTTGGTGTGTGGGGTGGAGATCAAAATATTTCTTCCATGACGAGGTAGTGAGTTCTGTCCATGCCGAGACTCAGGTATGTCTGCTGCGCCCGTGTATTATTCTGCTCCACATAAAGCCGCAGCCCGCACACCGAGGGGTCCTCTGTAGCCAGGTTTTTGACATGTGCATAAAGCGCGCGAAAGACCCCCTGCTTGCGATAGTCAGCCTTGACATAGACGCTTTGAATCCACCAGATCCAGCCATTGCGCCAGTCACTCCATTCCAGCGTCACCATCAACTGGCCGACAACCTGGTCTCCATCGCACGCGACATAATAGACACCGCGTGTGCGATCCTGCAAAACGTTCTCGACACCGGCGCGAATCACTGCGTCCGGTAATGTCAGGTTTTCTGTCTCGCTCGCTATACCTTGATTGAATTCAACAATCACCGCTGCGTCAGTTTCACGTGCATTGCGTATTGTCATATCCACGATTGATGGCACCAATAACTTGGGAATTCTTAAGCAACCCATTATGGCAGCAATCTTCGTGAGACCCCAGTGAATTATAGGCACGACCTGTTCGTCCGACGACCAGTGGGAATTTGGCAGCAAAGACTCGATGCGGCAGATTTAGCAGATTCAAAACAAGGTGTGTCATACCGCGTTTCGGCGCATAATATTCGACCCGTCCTGATTGCTTGACGGACAGGCGGTATGGCAATTCGGTAACCTCAGGATTAATCCGTAACGGCTACTGCGTGGGGGAGGGCACGTTCAGCTGGAGTCGAGCGATTAGAAACAGAACTTATGTCCCGTCAATGGACTTAAGATATTCAAGGATGCCTTTGGAATCTGCCAGCGCAAGCATGATGACAAGGTCACCCGGACGTGCGATGTTCAGGGCATGATCCAGTGATTCGCGCTCCAGAGTGTGGTGCGAGATTTGTTCGCTGTGCGCACCCGCCTGTATCAAGCCTGTGCGCAGTAATTTGAACACTTCTCCGGCCTCGCGTCCGCGCCGGTATCCCGCGAGCTCGGAAATCATGACGTGTTCCAGACCGATGGCCCAGGCGTTGGCCGCCAGTTCCAATATAAGCTCATCGGTGCGGTCGCCAGCCTGGCCAAAACACAACAGTCTGCGCCTGGCAGGATGGGTCCGGGCAATATCAAATATTGCCTGCATTGCGCTGGGGTTGTGTGCAAAATCAAGGAGAACATCGCAGCCACGGACACGAAAGAAATTGCAGCGTCCGGGGTTGTCGTCCGCTTGCATGGACTGTAGGCCCCTTGCGATGGCCGGATCATCTGCGCCCAGTGCATGACTGAGTGCAACCGCAGCTAATGCATTGGCAATGTTATGTCTGGCGCTGCCATCGAGAGTGACGGGTATGTCGTTTACAGCGCACAGTGGATGCCAGGCCGCGCCATCAAAGCGGGCAACCTGGTCGTCAATCACGGTGGTGGCACTGCCGGCATTTTTACGGTGATGCTGGAGAAGCGGATGGGCCGGGTCCAGGCTAAACCAGCAGATCGGGATATCGAGTTCAGCCGCTTTCGCGGTTAACAACGGATCATCTGCGTTGAGGATCGCAATCGAGTTCTTGTCGAGTGCTTTCATGACAATCCATTTGAGGTCGAGCAACTCCTGCAAATTTTGTGATCCGAAGTCTCCCAGGTGATCTTCCGCGATGTTGGTAATCAGTGCGGCATCAGCTCGCGGAACGCCGAGTCCACGGCGCAGCAACCCGCCGCGTGCAGTCTCCAGCACAGCCACGTCCACCTGTTTCTGACGCAACACGGTGCGGGCACCGCCGGGGCCTGAGTAATCACCGCGATCGATGATCTCATCATTGACACCGATCCAGTCCGTGGAGCTGAGGCCCACGTTGAGCTCTGCGGCCCGCAGAATGTGTTGGGTGAGGCGCACTGTGGTGGTCTTGCCGTTGGTACCGGTTACAAGGCCAACCGGCACATCAAAATGTTCCGACCAGTCAATCTCATCGGCAATAGTGTCTACCGGCCAGGTGGTGGAACCGCGCCCCAGACC
>JABDLQ010000157.1 GCA_013002925.1 Gammaproteobacteria bacterium
ATTCAACAGGGGAACCTTCGCCCTGTTGTGATGGCAGTGTGGCCAGAGTGTCAGGCCAGTTTGCCAGTTTGCCAGTTTGCCAGTTTACCAGTTTACCAGTACGTCAGGTGATGGCCGACGATGTCATTCTTGATCGGGAATCCAGAATTGTATTGGCGGGTTTTGTGTTATTGCAGGAGGGCTGGCCGTTGCAGGGAGGCGCATCTTGATTGAAGTAAACAAGTTGAGAAAATCCTACGGTGATTTTCTGGCGGTAAAAGAGGCGACTTTTTCTGCCCGGCCTGCGACTGTGTTCGGGCTGCTCGGTCCCAATGGTGCCGGCAAATCCACCACTATTAACTGCATCTCGGGATTGCTCAAACCGACCGCCGGCACGGTCACGGTGAGTGGTTTCAATATGGCCTCAGATGCGGTCAGGGCAAAGGCATCTCTTGGTATCGTGCCGCAGGAATTGGCGATCTATGATGATCTTTCAGCCAGCGATAATCTCAGTTACTGGGGAGCGGCTTACGGGCTCAGAGGAAGCAAACTAAAAGAACGCGTGACGCATGTGCTCGATCGCATTGGTTTGACCGATCGCGCCGGTGATCTGCCAAAAACTTATTCCGGCGGCATGAAAAGACGTCTGAATTTTGGTTGTGGCCTGGTGCACGAGCCCAAGGTTTTGTTACTGGATGAGCCGACGGTCGGGGTGGATCCACAGTCAAGGGAGCGATTGTTTGACCTGGTTGGCGAAGAAAAAGCCAAGGGTACGTGTGTGCTTTACACTACCCACTACATGGAGGAGGCGGAAAGGTTCTGTGATGAATTGGCGATTATGGATCATGGCGAGATCATTGCTGCTGGCACCATTGGTGAACTTCGCGCCCAGGTCGGCGAGAAGGATATCATTCAGCTAAGTGGTACGTTCGATGTTGCCAGCATGCAAAAGGTCATCCATCAGATGAACGCCGATGTTCTGGTGCTCAATGACAACAGCGTCATGATTGCGATTACCGAGGGCGCCGCGAATCTGCAGACGTTTTTGAACGGCGTTGGCTCAACCGGAGCGACTATTCGTGACACGCGTTTGTCGGAGCCTAATCTCGAAAGCCTGTTTCTGAAACTTACCGGTAAGGATTTACGGGCCTGATGCGTTTTGTATTTGTCACCGCGTGGACCAATCTCAAACGCCGATTCAATGATCCCGGCGGCTTGCTGTCGGCCATCCTGGTGCCATCTGCGGTGGGCTTTCTGCTGGCTTCTGTGATGGGCGGTAGCGGGGGGCCGTCGATCCGGGCCCACCTGCTGGTTACGGATCTCGATGAGAGTTTTGTGAGCCAGGCGATTTTAACCGTGCTGGGCACCGACCAGGTTGCCGATATGATTGCACTTGAAAAAGTTACGCTGGAGGAGGGTGCACGGCGACTCAATGAAGATGAAGGCTCAGCGCACCTCGTGATTCCGCAGGGTTTCGCCGTTGCATGGCTGGAGCGCGAAGCCGTAGAGTTGCCGTTAACCGTGAATCCGGCGCAGACAGTGTCGCCCAAACTCATTCGTGAAATGCTCGATGCCATGCTTGACCTTGGCGATTATCTGCACAAGGTGTTCAAAGATGAACTCAACATCATTGCAAAGGGTGTGCAAAGCGGGCAGGCACCGACTGCGATTCCGGCATTGTCGAGCGATATCGCAGCCAAAGTCACGGCTATTTCCGGGTTGGTATTTCCACCGGTAATCACGGTTCAGGACGTGACGCCCAAACCACAGGGGCTGAGCATCAGCATGGCGCTGTTAATGTTTCCGGGAATTTTGTTAATGGCAGCATTTTTTTCCGCTAATAATCAGTCGTCGAATTTCTGGATCGAGAAAGAAAAAGGCACGCTCGCCCGCTGGGTGGCCAGCCCCAACACTTTTTTCGCCTTTTGGACAGCCCAATGGTTTACGGCCATGGCTCTGACAGCGATCGCTGCCGCTCCGATCATGCTCGCAGGTTTTATTTACCTGGGTATCAGTTTTGAAAAATATTTCGCGGCCCTGGCGTGGCTGACGCTGACAGGTCCCATTCTGTTTGCGCTGCTCACCCTGGTACAAGTGTTGGCACCGTCCAGAAAAGTCGGCAGCATGATCGCTATGCTCATCATGTTTCCCTTGTTAATGGCCGGCGGCAGCTTTTTTCCGGTGGAGACGATGCCGGAATTTATTGGTGCGATTGCCAACTACACACCCAATGGTCGGGTGCTCGAGCCGATGAAGAGTTATTTTATTGGCGAATATGGTGCGTCCGGCCTGTTTGAGCATGCGGGAAGCATTTTGGTTGTGGCTGTGTCGTTATTGTTTGTAGCCGGCAGGCTGTCATTCAGGAAGGCCCTGGTCTGAAGAATCGATGATCGACTATCTTGACAAAGTTCTGTTGGTGGCCCGGATCGACCTGAAACTGGCACTTAAGGACCGTTCCACTATTTTGTGGTTGTTTATCATGCCTGCCGTGTTTTTCTACTTTATCGGCACGGTGACGCAGGGTGGCATAAATTTTAGCGATACCGCGGTCGAGGTGGTTGTAGAAAACAACGATGACGGTTTCCTGGCGGATCATTTTGAGAGCCAACTCGCCAGGAACCTGTTCGCAGTGCTTCACCCACAGGATATCCCGCCGGCGGCAGAAGAAGATGTACCTGCGCCCAGGCGGCGCGTGGTCATCCCGGCAGGCTTTACCGAGGCATTACAGAAAAACCAAAAAGTTGAGTTGCAATACAAAGGCCTGCAATCCGGTTTTACCAATCAGTATGATTTCTTTCGGGTTCAGAAGGCGGCGTTTACGGTTCTGGGTGATCTGATCGTAGTGACTTCCGTTGGGGATGCTGTCGTGCCGGCCACGCTGGCGAAGGCAACGGCACAGCCGCGTCCGGTAAAGCTCGTGGTAACGCCGGCCGGTCGCCAACTCATCGTTCCGAGGGGTTTCGCGCAGGCAATCCCCGGTACCCTTGTGATGTTTACATTACTTGTACTGCTGACCTCCGGCGCCTCGATGCTGGTCGATGAACGCGACAAACAACTGTTGCGCCGGATGGCCTCGGCACCCTTTTCGCGGGCACAAGTGGTGCTCGGCAAGTGGTCAGGGCGGATGGCATTGGCCCTGGTGCAAATTGCGGTTGCGGTGGCGCTGTCGTTCACTCCGGTGTTTGGCATGAACTGGGGTCAGTCGCTGCCCATGGTGTTGGTTATCCTGGTGGCGTGGGGAGCCCTTTGCACCTCACTGGCATTGTTGCTTGGCAGTGTCGCGACAACCGACAGTCAGGCCGCCGGCCTCGGCGTGTTCTTCACCATGGTGCTGGCAGCACTGGGTGGCTGTTGGTGGCCCGTCGAAATTGCGCCGGACTGGATGCAGCAACTGCAGTTGTTCATCCCCACCGGTTGGACCATGGATGCGCTACACAAACTCATCAGCTTCGATTCCCCGTGGCACAGCACGCTCCCTAATCTGGCGATTCTGATTGCCGCCACCTTGATAATTGGCTGGGCGGCGTCCAGACGCTTTCGTTTCGTGTGATTGAAAATCCGGGGGGGCAGTTTGATGGTCCCGGATCAGACCGGGCGCTGCAATTGGCAGAGCTTACCGCGACGGCATTAAACGGTCCTGCCGTTACCTTAAGAACCCGTAACCAATTCCTTCGTGATTTCATTGCCGCTGCGCTGACCTGCAGCGAAGGCGTCAATGTTGACCATCGTTGTATCTGCAATGGCAGTCAGGGCTTCGTGCGTGAAAAAAGCCTGGTGACCCGTGATTAGCACGTTGGGAAAAGTCAGTAAGCGTGCAAATATATCGTCGGAAATAATTTTGTCGGACAGGTCATCAAAGAACAAGTCGCCTTCTTCTTCATACACGTCCAGTCCAAGGTGACCGATGCGACCGGTTTTCAGGCCCTTGATCACCGCCTGAGTGTCAATCAGGCCGCCGCGACTCGTGTTGATCAACATCACACCATCCTGCATCTGTTCAATGGTGGTCGCGTCGATCACGTGATGGGTTTGTGGCGTCAGCGGGCAGTGCAATGTGATGATGTCGGCCTGTGAAAAGATCGATTGGTTGTCGACCAGTTCAATCGCGGCGTTGTTGTCGGGGCGGGCGTACGGGTCAGCAGCCAGCACCCGGCAACCAAACCCGTTGAGAATTTTTGCGACCAGCACTCCGATGCGTCCCAGACCGATCAGTCCCGCGGTTTTTCCATGCAAATCGAAGCCAAGGAGACCTTCCAGCGAAAAATTACCCTCGCGTACGCGGGCATGAGCGCGCGGGATATTTCGGATCAAACCAAGCATCAGGGCGACGGTATGTTCGGCAACGGCAAAAGGGGAGTAGGCGGGTACGCGCACGACGGTAATCCCGGCATCCGCTGCAGCTGTGAGATCGACGTGGTTAAAGCCGGCGCTGCGCAGTGCAAGCAATCTGACGCCTCCGGCGGCAAGTGCGTTGATGACAGGTCTGCCAAGCTGGTCATTGACAAACACACACGCGACTTCGCACCCTTCGGCCAACCGCACTGTTTCGGGTCTTAAGTGGTTGTTAAAGTAGATCAGCTCATGTGCCGTGTTAGCACGGTCGAGGTAGTACTGGTCATAGCTGCGAGTACTGAAAACGGCGATTTTCAAATGATTTGTCCTGAGTTGGGGGCGGTGGGTAGAGTCTACCCTGTGGCCAGTTTAATGCTCATAAGTAGAAACCACCGTGGTATTGCCAGGCGTGGGATTCACCATCGCGCCGGTGTTTCGTACCGGGTGCTCGCGGTTGCACGGGGCTATCGCAATTCGACCGCCACCACGTTCAATGGTCTGATGCACCCTCACGGGATATACTCAATTCCAGCACCCGCGAACTGGAGCATGCCACCATGGACCTGTGGTCTGAACTAAAACGCACAAGTGTGTCACTGGCAGGTGTGGGCTTTCTGGTGTCCGTAGTGATTTTCGCCCGGGTCTGTGAGGTGACACCCGGGGGTCTACAGCAAGATACAGATGAGCAACACGCCGCACCGGTTACGGCACACGCCGCGAATAAACGGAACCTCGTCGTCATGGCGCTGCCGGTCATCGCCATTGCTTTGGATAAGAGTGATCGCATCCCGGGGAACAATGGACCTGCTGCAGTAAATTTCGACCGCCATCGTGATTACCAGGCCATCAAGGCGATTGAAGAAAAACACAGGCGCAAGGGCAAAGCATCATGAGTTTCTTTCGTGAGCTCAAGCGCCGCAATGTGTTTCGAGTCGTCGTCGCGTATCTGGTGATCGGCTGGCTACTTGCGCAGGTGGCGGTCACGCTCGAAGAAGCGCTCAATATGCCGGTGTGGTTCGATACGGTGGTGGTGAGCCTGCTGATCATCGGGTTTCCGCTGGCCATCATTTTCGCGTGGGCTTTTGAGATGACGTCTGAGGGCATAAAGCGCGAAAAAGACGTCATACGTGACGACTCAATCACGCATCTGACGGCAAAAAAACTCGACGTCGTGACCATTGTGGCGGCCGTCGGCGTCGCCGCGATAGTTGCGTGGCAGCAGTTGGCACCCGTGCGCAGCCCCGTCGAGCAGACCGTGACCAACACCGCACCCGCCGGGCCGGCGGTGATACAGAACGAATCAAAATCGCCGCTACCGGAGCAACAGGCATACGGTAGTTCGATTGCCGTGCTGCCGTTTACCGATATGAGCCCGGACAAAGATCAGGAATACTTTTCCGATGGCATGGCCGAGGAATTACTCAATGTGCTGGTCAAGATCGAGCAAATCAAGGTCGCCTCGCGCACGTCGTCCTTTGCGTTTAAAGGCAAGGGCATCAGCATTCCCGAGATCGCCAGGCAGCTCAAGGTGGACCACATACTCGAGGGCAGCGTCCGCAAGGCGGGTGAAAAAGTACGCATTACCGCGCAGCTTATCGATGTGAGCACTGACCGTCATTTGTGGTCCGATACGTACGATCGCGATCTCCATGACATTTTTGCAATCCAGGATGAAATCGCCAACGCCATTGTTGCCGCGCTCAAAATTGCACTGGGTACAGACCAGCAGTCGGCCGTAACGCATGAAATCCCGGATACGGAAAATCTGGAGGCCTTTGAGTTGTTTCTGCGCGGGCGGGCACTGTGGCAAAGACGCGGTCCGGAAAATATCAAAAACTCGATCCGGCTTCTTGAACAGGCCACCAAACTGGACCCGGAGTTTGCGCGAGCCTGGTCGGCGCTGGCAGCGGCGCATGTTACCTTGTCCGCGTATGACCATTCTGCAGTACCAGAAGAACAGTTTGCCCGTGCGGCGCAATTAGCCAAACATGCGCTGACACTGGACGCGACACTTGCGGAGGCTTACGCGACCCTGGGTGATTTCTATCGTAATCAGGCAGACTGGCAGACGGCCGAAAGCAACTACAAAAATGCGCTGCGGCTCGAGCCTGGCAATACGACTGTAAATCTTTGGTATTCGGAATTTCTGGAAGATGTTGGCCGCTTGCAGGACGCATTACCGTATCTGTTAAAAGCGGTCGATCTCGACCCACTTTCTCCGGGGGCCAACAGCAATCTGGCCTTTACCTATTACGCACTTGGTGACTATAAAAAAAGCATGGAAAGAGCTCGCGTCGCCGGGGATCTCGGTCATCCGTTTGGGCCGTATGTGGTCAGTTTGTCGGCTTTGGCCGTTGGTGACTATGAGACTGCCGAAGAGTATCTGTACGTGGCACAACGGATGTTTGATTTTCCCGAAGAAGAGCGTATCAGCATTGCCGGCTTCATGGAGGTCACGAAGAATCCGGAACAACTCGACCCGTTTTTCGAACAATTTGGTCAACTCATGGATGAGCCGAATGCGGTGATGTTGTACGTGCGGTACGGCAGGCTCGACGAGGCCTTCGAGCATATTCCCATGCAGCGTGACCACTGGGCAAACAGTATTGCGTATCTTTGGAACGCACAGCTATCTGCACTGCGCCAACACCCGCGATTCAAAGAAATTGTAACGGCGGCGGGTTTGGTGGAGTACTGGCGTAGAAACTCCTGGCCGGATCGTTGCCGGCCGGTCGGTGAAGGCTTTGAATGTGACTAGCAAACACCAGATTCAGGGACAGTTTGCAGCCCATCAATTAGATCGGATACATCAGATAGCAAACGGGATGTGCAGGGTATTACGACATTACAGACCCATCAAATCGTCCTTTTAAGAGGTCTCTGAGCTGAGACGGCCATGATGACGGTGTCGACGGCCTGATCAATTGTGCCGGTGCAAATGAGTCTGATTCTTCCCTGGTAAGCACCGCCGTAAATTTACCTACGTAATCTCCGTATAAACGCGAATACTCCGGCCCGTCATCTCTGCCTATCATGAAAATGTGGTGTGCCTGGCGCGTGCGTCGTGCCGTTTTATTCCACCGGGATGCATATCAGCAGACCGCAGGCTCCTGGCTTGTGTGTCGAAGCGAAGAGCGTACCGGGAGAATTATTATGAAAATGGTCGTCGAATTGTTGTATTGCTTGTTGCCGTAATGATCAGTGGCGGGCCCGTGTTGGCGAAGTCGAGCGCAAGCGCGGATCCGGTTGGTGAGTTTGCTGTTTTTATTCAGGATAAATGTGGTTTTAGATTTTTATCGGATCGAATGACGAACGCGAGCAAACTGATGCTGATCTATGGCGCTGAACTGGGTCGACACCGTGTGCATGCCGGTGGGAGGTATACGACGGACGAGTTCTATGTTCCATGTGTGTCGGCCGTGTGCCAGGGCTCCGTTGTGTGGGAATATCAGGGCACGGATGCTAATGGTAATCCGGTCCGGTTGATTCTGGAATTTTCGAGCAGTGGTGGCTAACGAACGGACCAGCGCGCCTATGTCCGGTGCCCCGATGCAAGACGCAGAGCCGGATTGTTGATCACACAATCCGGCTCGACCTCTTGCGACCTGTTGCGACTTACTGCGAACTCTTGAGTCGGTCCGCTCTCAAATGTGCCCTGTCGCCGCGGACGATGCTCTTTGCAGCGGCGCACGGCGCGTGTTCACCGGTGTACCCTACAGCGCATTGGCACCCGGTCCCGGCGGCTCGAGAAAATATTCCGGGAATATCGCGAAGTCACCGAAATTGACCACGCCGTCGCCATTAAAATCTTCATCGCCGTCGTTGGCTGTATTAAAAAACGGTACCCACAACGACACGTCCTCAAAGTTTACGACGCCATCGTTATTCAGATCCGGGTCGCAGCTATTCCCGTATCCGTCGCCGTCAGTATCGCGCTGATCAGGGTTGGCAATCAGTGTGCAATTGTCGACGTCATCACCGATATCGTCAGCATCGATATCGACACAGCTGGCCGTAAGACGCACGAACCGGAAGGTACCAAAGGGCACCAGCTCACCTGCGTGCATAAACATCGGTCCATCGAGTAGTTCGATCGGTATATGAGGGGTGATATCAGCGTTGCTTGAGATGTAGTTTGCACCGCTGTCGGTGCCTGCGTCATAGCCATACAGATCCACAACAGATTCTGCGACCCAGTTGCTGTTGATCAACAGGTTGTGGCCATGAGTGCCAACGAACCAGTCAGGGCTCGGTGCGATCATCGTAACGATCGTTGCCAATGGATTGCTCTCATTCACGCTAAACGTGGTTGAGACAAACCCCGGGGAGGTACCAATGCCGCCACCGGCAACAGTATCAAATGCAGTCCCGGCAGTAATCGCAGCGTTGACTTCGCTAAGCAGTACGCCCTGACTGCCCGTTTCGGCCATGTTTTCGATGCCCTGGCTCGCAATGCCACCAGGTGACCAGAAACTGACACTGGCACTATGACTGCCACCCACGAGACCGGAAAAATGTGCGCTTGCAGGGAAATTGGTTGGTAGTGTTGTCGAACTCCATGTTGCGTCAAATTCGACCCGGTAATCTGCTTCGGGGCTGAAAGTACAGGTTTGTGCATGACTCATTTGCGTGAGAGCGCTGGTAAAAAAAATCGCGGCCAGGGCCGGGGCAAGTGATCGTATGTGCATAATTTTTGTCTCCCTGATGAATCTAAAATTTGGCAGTGTTTTAAACTACTCCGGGATAAGCAAAAACCCGAGTCAAGCGTTGATGCCTTGATTTACGCAGTGGACTCCAGGTTCGCGAAGCCGGGTATGGGTGTACAAGTCAGATGACCGCCCGTGCGGGGATTATGTTTCATCTCAATGGATCCAAGTTAAAGACTATTGCTGGGATTGATGAACTCCGATGACACTTTTATGATTGATGTCGTACTTAAGCTTTTGATTTATGATATTAATTATTGTCATTTTTAAGCAATCGCAGGGTATGCGTCATCACCTGAAATCATTGTCAGGCGATAGCAATTGAATCAGGGTTTCTCACTTGTCAGGCGCACGTTTGCATGTGACTATTCTTTGAGCCTGTCATTGACCAGCAGCAGTGCGCCTGAAAACGCGCTATGTTGTTGGCGTACCGAGGTGTCGGGCGTGGGGCGTTACTATGCTTAGTTATCTATCCAAACCGATGATGCTCAGACTGCTCATCGCTCTTGTGCTGATCAGCCTGCCATCAACCCAGGCCGCTGACAGTGATTCAGATGGCGTTGCCAACACGCTTGATAACTGCACTGCCTTTTTCAATCCGGATCAGCGGGATACCAATGCTGATGGTTACGGTAATGTGTGTGATCTCGATTTTGATAATGATCTTGTTGTCAATTTTCTTGATCTCAATATTATGGCCGAGCGCTTTTCCCAAAGTGCTCCCTATGCTGATGCGTTGGGCGATGACGTCGATATCAATGGCGATGGGCATATCAATTTTCTTGACGTATTTTATTTTAACGGAGCTTTTCTGGGTAGCCCGGGTCCCAGTGCTGTTAACAACGCTTTTGATGCCGCTACCGCTGCGCGTTTTTTGAACCAGGCTACGTTTGGCGCACGCTGGTCTGAAATAGAGGAACTCACGGCAAGCGGCAACATGGTGACCTGGATTGACAACCAGATCGCGATTCCTGCGAGCTCCCACGAAATGCGAACGCGCACGCTCGCAATACAGATGTGTTTTCATACAACGGGCTCTGGCATCTTTGATGGCTTGTATGAGAACTCCAGGCAGACTGCCTTTTGGGAAATTGCAATCGATGGTGCCGACCAGTTGCGCCAGCGAGTGGCGCTGGCGCTCAGCGAAATACTGGTGGTATCCGATCGTAGTGACATGTTGGCCGCTTCGCAGATCGGTATTGCACATTACTACGACACGCTGGCATCGCACGCATTTGGTAATTATCGCGATTTGTTACAAGCCGTAACGTTGCATGCAACGATGGGCATCTATTTGAGCATGGTACGCAGTGAAAAACCGCAACCGGCACTCAACATCCGCCCTGATGAGAATTATGCCCGTGAGCTCTTGCAGTTGTTTACGTTGGGGCCACACCTGCTGAATCCGGACGGCAGCAAAGTACTTGACGTTACGGGTAACCCGGTGCCGGCCTATACCCAGGATGACATCGAAGAGCTTGCACGGGTATTTACCGGCTGGAATTACTCTGGCATCGACTGGCACACCTGGTTTGGTTTGTCTGACCGGACCTTACCGCTCGTGGCAGTCGAGGTTTATCATGACACCGATCCCAAAACGCTGTTAGGTGGGCTTGCGCTACCGGGCGGACAAACGGCAGCGCAGGATCTGGATGCTGCTCTTGACAATGTGTTTGCTCACAGTAATGTCGGCCCCCACGTAAGTCGTTTGTTGATACAACGGCTGGTGACCAGCAATCCAACCCCGGAGTATATTCAGCGCGTCGCAAGCACTTTTGATGACAACGGCGCGGGCGTGCGCGGCGATCTGTCCGCAGTAATCAAAGCCATCTTGCTGGATGTAGAAGCGCAGCACGGACATATTTTGCGCCCGACCAGTTTTGGCAAACTTCGCGAACCACTACTGCGTCTGGCTCACATGCGCCGCACGTTTAACGCGATACCTGTGACGCTGTCCGGTCAGCGCTGGACCGGCGTACCGTGTGGTCAGGCGGCCTACAACGTTTATCCTTCGCCATTCGGGCCGCTATCCGTGTCGATCAATCAGCAACCGCAAAATGCCCCTTCAGTATTTAATTTCTTTTCACCGGATTATTCACCTTCAGGACCAGTCCGTGATGCCGGCCTGTTCGCCCCGGAGTTTCAGATGTTTAACACGAGCCTGGCGCAGACTACAGCCAAGGTCGTCAGTTTTGAGATACAAAACGACGGGTTCTGGGGGCCGGGATGGGTCGCACTTGACGTTGCAGATGAAATTGCCCTCGCCGCTAATCCGGAGCTTCTTGTTGAGCATCTGAATATGCTGCTGATGAGCGGACAAATGACGGCAGGGTTGGAAGCGCAGATACTTGCCTATCTCAACGATGCTGCGCTCCCGGGCGACGCGACCCGTGACAATGTCCGGGCCCGCGATGCCATTATGCTGATTACCAGTTCACCCGATTATCTGATCCAGAAATGATGACTGACGGACACACAAGGCGCTGCCGATGAAACGCTCTACAATAAGCCGGCGTAATTTTTTGAAAGCCGCTGCAATGGCCTCGCTCGGAACCGGGTTAATGGCGGGTCAAAGTCGTATTAATCTGCTTCAGGCTGCGCTGGCAGCCAGCACCGATTACTCGACGCTCAGCGATCACAAGAGCCTCGTCTGCATCTACCTTTTCGGCGGCAACGATGCGTACAATATGTTCGTGCCAAACACGGCTGCGGGCTACACGCAGTATCAGGCGGCTCGCGGTCCGCTCGCAATACCACAGGGATTGCTGCATCCGGTGGCTGGTGGTGACTATGGGTTTCATCCTTCGATGCCCAATGTGCGTACTCTTTTTGATGCCGGCCAAATCGGGGTATTGGCCAATGTAGGTACACTGCTTGAACCCACCGACCGCGTCGGTTACCTGACAGGTACTGCCGCCATTCCACCGGATCTTTTTTCGCACAGCCATCAAACAGAAATGTGGCAGACCAACAAACCTGCGCTGGCAGGTCTTGCGCAAAATGGTTGGGGTGGAGAAATGGCAGACCTGCTGCAGGCTGCGAACACCAATCCACAGGTACCGCCGACTATTACGCTTGCGGGCACCAATCAATGGCAATCCGGGGCAGTGACGCAACAAATGGCATTAAACACTTATAATGGCGCCGAACCTTTTTTGTTTTTGGCCGATGAACCCTGGCCGCCCTGGGAGTCCGCGCGGACACAAACGTGGGACAATATATTAGCGCAGGGAAGCAACCACTTGCTGGCGGACGAAGCGGCACAAAGCTTTAACCGCGCTCGTGATCAAATCGGAGTTGTGCGTGATGGCCTGGCCGAGGCACCGGCAATAACAACTGTGTACAACGCGGCCAACTACTTTGCCGCACAACTCAAAATCGTCGCTCAGATGATCTCGGTGCGCGAATATCTGGGCATGAAACGCCAGCTGTTTTTCGTGGCGCTCGGTAATTGGGATTCTCATGGTAATCAGCTCAACGACCACGCAGCCAATCTGGCGTTACTGGATGATGGCCTGGCAAGTTTTAACGCCAACATTAACGAACTTGGACTTCAGGACAGCGTGGTCAGCTTCACCATGTCCGAGTTTGGTCGCACACTGACGGTCAATGGCGATGGAACTGACCACGGCTGGGGCACCCATTGTCTGCTGATGGGGGGAGCAGTTGCAGGCGGTACTGTCTATGGACAAATGCCCACCCTGACTATCGGTGGCATCGACGACGCTGGCTCCGCCGGGCGTATTATTCCGACTACCTCGCTCGATCAGTATGCCGCGACACTCGGGAAATGGATGAATATCAGTAGCGCCGATCTGAACGCAATATTTCCAAATCTCGATCTCTTTCCAACCGCAGACCTTGGCTTTATTGCTTCGCGATGAGCAGGCTCAACCACAAGAATTAAAAGTTGCCTGATAACCCGGGCCTGAAATCAGTCGATAATCAATGAGAGCATCTATGCGAATGAACAAACGTCACCAGAGATTTCTGCTGACTGTGGCGGGATTTGGTTTTCTGCTATGCGCATGTCAGGAAAGCCCGTCAGGGTTCTCTGCAAATTATGCCGGCCAGGAGCAACTCGCGATAAAGAGCCTTTCTGACGATGATATGCGTCAGCTAAAAAATGGTGAGGGTTGGGGGCTGGCGAAAGTGGCGGAGCTCAATGGCATGCCGGGTCCGGCACATCTGTTACAAATGAAGAGACAAATTGAATTAACCGCTGACCAGGAACGCCGGATCCAGCTGCTATTCGATGAAATGAAAGTGCGGGCGATTGCATTGGGTCACCAGTTGATTGATCTCGAGGCACAGCTCAACACATCGTTTGCCGATGGCACTGTGACTACGGCAAGTCTCGATCAGCAGTTACGAGCCATTGCAGATGTGCGCAGGGCTTTGCGATTCGCGCACCTGGAAACTCATCTCAAGACGCCGGATATACTGACAACCCGGCAAGTTGCCGAGTACAACCGACTACGTGGCTATAGTTCTGGTGATCCATGCAGCCATGTACCCGAGGGTCATGACGAAGAAATGTGGAAGCGTCACAATGATTGCCAGTGAGCGTGGGCAAGGTGGGTAAAGAGCAGGTGAACCGGAATGACCCGACTAATGTTTGCAGTGATTGGATTCTAATCCTGATGCAGTCGTCACACACCGGTTACCGTGAGGCCAACTCGTGGTTGCATCTCGATGACGCTGCTGTGGTCGGGATGCGGCAGCCAGGCGTGCGTGCGGATAGTGATGTGCTGTTCTATGGCGCAGGGAATGCGAATTGTTTGCAACAACAACATCCAACTCGCAGCGTCTGACAAAAGGCGACCCAAGCCCGATGAACACTGTCCGGGAAGCGATTTTTTCCTGAGCAAGGTATTATCGTGGTAATGAATCCGTGCAATTGGTCACACGAGGTCCCCGCAACAGATGATGTTTGATACGGCAGAGTTGGGTCAAAGCGTAAGTCAATCGGACTTCAAGGCGCGTGAGCGTGAACTGCGTACCCGGCTGCTCATCCTACAGTATCGAACGCTTGAACTCGCCCGTTTTCCGGTGCTGATCGATTTTGCCGGTGTGGACGGTGCCGGGAAAGGCACGACCGTCAACATGTTGAATAAATGGATGGACCCGCGCTGGTTACGCTCCATCGGTTACCGTGTGCAGACCCAGGAGGAGCGCGCCCGGCCGCGGTTCTGGCGCTATTGGCGAGACCTGCCCCCCAAAGGCCGTATTGGTTTGTATTTGAGCGGCCGCTATTCGCGACCGTTGCTGAATCGGGTTTACGGTGACAGCGATGAACTGGAATTTGACCGGCGTCTTGCCGGGATCATTCGTTTCGAAAATGCACTGGTTGACGACGGCGCCTTAATACTCAAGTTCTGGATGCATTTGAGCCAGGCAGACCAGAAACAGCGCCTTGATGCACTCTCGGCCGATCCTATGCAAAGCTACAGAGTGAGCGACGATGATTGGCAAAACCATGAGCGTTATGATGATTTTATCGGGGCAGCCGAACAGATCATTACGCGGACGAACCGGGGTGGTGCGCAGTGGAATATCGTTGAAGGTAAAGATTCAAATTTTCGGCATTTGCGGATCGGCGAGATCATAGCAGACGAATTATCGCGCCACCTGGAGATGCATGAGCAGCAGGCCGCCGCTGCCGGCGGATCGGTAGCAATTCACTCCGGTGAACCGACGTCGCCGCGTCAACGCACTGTCTTCGACGGACTCGACCTGTCGCGGACCGTTTCGAGAAGCGACTACAAATCGAAACTCAAGGAGTATCAGGCGGGTTTGGGAGAGCTCGGTCGCAAGGCGTTCGATCAAGGAGTATCGACTGTGCTGGTTTTCGAAGGCCCGGATGCCAGTGGCAAGGGTGGCGCGATCAGGCGCGCGATCTGGAGCCTCGATGCGCGCACCAGCCGCGTGCATCAGTTTGCGGCACCGACCGAAGAAGAACGGGCGCATCATTACTTATGGCGATTCTGGCGCAAATTACCACAAGCCGGTTTTGTGTCCGTATTTGACCGGAGCTGGTACGGGCGGGTGCTTGTGGAGCGCGCCGAAGGTTACGCCACCGAAGCAGAATGGCGGCGTGCCTACAATGAAATCAACGATTTCGAAAACCAGATCGTCGATCACGGTATTTTACTGCTCAAGTTCTGGTTGCATATCGGTGAGGATGAACAGCTTGAGCGTTTCAGAAAACGAGAAAAATCGCCCTACAAGCATTGGAAGCTTACTGAAGAAGATTGGCGCAATCGGGAGCGTTGGGACGAGTACGAGCAATTTGGTCATGACGTGGTCCAGTATACGAGCACACAAAAAGCACCGTGGATCATTGTGGAAGGAAACGACAAACTGCACGCACGACTTAAAGTCATTGAGACGATCAGCGATCATCTGGCAGCGCGCCTGGCGTGACCCTTGCGATCATGACTTGAGTGGGT
>JABDLQ010000189.1 GCA_013002925.1 Gammaproteobacteria bacterium
AACGAGTCCCGAAGCCAGTAATTTCTGCTGGCCCCGTGAAACTCGTGCTCGCGCAATCTTCTGATTTAATCGGATCCGAATATCCGCACGGTGAGGCCCTGCATGCGTATAGGCCTGCTGCTGGTCACGCTGCCGATTGGCCATCATGGTCTCCGCCAATGTCTGATCGTCCGGCCACCCGCGATGAAACCGGCACTCCAGTGGCGCCCCAAACAGCGCGTTCCCGGCCTCTTCAAGATATGGAGCCAGTTTTTTCAGGTATCTCAGACGTTGCTTCTGCACGGAATCTCCGGCTGCGATCAACGTCTCTTCCCAGCTGGAAGCAACCGCTGCCGCTGCATTGGTTTTTAACAGCGCGTTGCGCTGATCCAGGGATTTCCGATAGCGCCGCCAGGTGGAATAAAATTCCTGTTCCACGTGGAACACTCCCCAGTCCAGATAGCGCCTGCGCTGCGCCGGGCCCTCTTCAATCAATTTGTGAATACCGGGTTCTATGACCTGGACTGGTAGCCTTGCTGCCAGGCTGGACCGGGTGTGCGCCCGTGTGCCGTCAATTTTTACCGTCACCGCACTGCGTGTTGCCTGAATACCAATCCTGCCGTCTGGCTGACTCAGCTTTGCGATCACCAAAAACTCATCCATTCCATCCTGAATCAGTTTGCGGCTGGGGGTGCCCCGAAAGGATCGTCCGTGTCCCAGAAAATAAACGGCCTCAAGCAACGACGTTTTGCCCGAGGCGTTGGGACCAATGATGAGGTTTTCTTCGGTGCTCAGCTCGAGCGCAACTGAATCCAGGCACCGGAACCGCTCGATTTGCAGCTCCGTTATGGCAATCGGTCTACTTCCCGCCTAGAGTCGCATGGGCATGACGACGTATGTGCATTCCCTGTTTTCCGGGTCCTTGATAATGCAACTGCTGTTGGCATCAGTTACCTGGATTTCCACGGCATCATTATCAATCGCGCCCAGGGCATCCAGCAGATAATTCACGTTAAAGCCGATCTCCAGTTCTGTGCCAGCGTATGATACTTCCAGCTCTTCCTCAGCCTCTTCTTGTTCTGGGTTATGTGCTTGAATTATAACGTTATTTTTCTTTACATCAAGACGAATGCCCCGGTATTTTTCGTTCGACAGAATCGCGGTTCTTTGCAACGCCTGGCGCAGAGTAACCCGGTCTGCACTTATCAATGAGTCCGATTTCTTAGGGACAACCCGCTGATACTCCGGAAAACGACCATCAATCAGTTTTGAGGTAAACCGGATGCCATCAAATTCCGCACGTACATGATTGTCGCCAATCACGAGGCGTATTGGACCTTCACCCAACATCCGATAGAGCTCCAGCACACCTTTACGCGGCACAATAACCTGTTTGTCTGTATTGCCTCCATGTTCCAGCTGCACATCGCACATAGCAAGCCTGTGGCCATCAGTAGCCACTGCCCTGACCTGCTTTTTGCCAAGCTCAAGAAGTAGTCCATTCAAATAGTAGCGGACATCCTGGTTAGCCATTGCAAACTGGGTTTTTTCCAATAGCCGCCTGAGCTCAGCCTGCTCGATCTCAACGGTTTGCTGGCCACCGATACCTTCAACGACCGGAAACTCACTGGCTGGTAATGTTGACAGCGTGAAGCGACTCTTCCCGCTTCTGACAATGACACGTTCACCGCTTTGACTAACCGTGATGTTAGCGCCATCCGGCAAGGCCTTGCAGATGTCCAGAAACTTTCTGCCAGGTACCGTGATGTCTCCTTCCTGTTGCACATCGACGCTGGCTTCTGCCATCAGCTCAACTTCCAGGTCCGTCGCTGTAACCGACAGCGAATCTTTACCAACGACAAGCAGGAAGTTTGCAAGCACGGGCATCGTTTGCCGGCGCTCAACGACACCCACAACGGATTGCAGTGGTTTTAATAACACTTCACGAGGAGCCGAAAACTTCATTAGCAACGCCCTATAAAATAAAAGTAATCCTATATATAAAATAACTATTATTATTAGCAACCACAGATGCGGTTGATAACTTAGTTATTTCTTTAAATATCATACACCTGCACACGACAAACAGCTGCGCTTACCACCGCATAACAACGGTTTAAACTGGGGATAAGTAGTGTGTAACTCAGCGTTGAAAAGAGTACACAACTTATCCACATCATCCTGTCAGAGTTCTCAACAGGTTTTGATAATCTTCACGAATGCGGCTATCTGTCTCTCGCAATTCAACCACTTTGCGACACCCATGTAACACCGTTGTGTGATCACGCCCCCCAAAAGCATCGCCAATCTCAGGCAAGCTGTGGTTGGTTAATTCTTTGGATAACGCCATCGCAATTTGCCGCGGCCGGGTAATAGAACGGCTGCGGCGTTTTGACAACAAATCGGCAACGCGAATTTTATAATATTCTGCGACAACGCGTTTGATGTTATCGATTGTCACAAGCTTGTCCTGAAGTGCAACAAGGTCGCGCAAGACGTCTTTGGCAAAGTCCAGGGAAATCGGCCGTCCGGTAAAGCGTGCGTTGGCAATGAGCCGACGCAACCCGCCCTCGAGTTCACGCACATTGGAGCGAATCAGCTTTGCCATAAAAAAGGCGACATCATCGGGCAGCAAGACATCGACAGCCGCCGCCTTGCTGCACAAGATGGCCACGCTCGTCTCGAGCTCTGGTGGCTCAACAGCAACAGTCAGACCCCAACCGAACCGCGATTTAAGGCGTTCCTCTAACCCGTCGACTTCCTTTGGATAGCGGTCACAGGTCAAAACGACTTGTTGATCACCTTCGAGCAGTGCATTGAAGGTGTGAAAAAACTCTTCCTGGGAACGCT
>JABDLQ010000193.1 GCA_013002925.1 Gammaproteobacteria bacterium
AACAGAGTGCGCCACGCCGGATCATCCAAATCGTTCTGTTCAGGTCGGCGCTCGCTGATCAGGTACTGCAGTACGGCGGGTAAAGCCGCAAGTTCAGCCATCTCTCGGTCATCCATTGCGTGTCTCCGGGCTACGATTGGCAGCTTATCAATTAGCAATGATGATACCGAGTTTGGAATATGATGACGAGAGGAAACTGCTCTAGCTCCGATACGTTGCCGGGTGTCAGGCACCATTTGCTGTTACAGCAGGAGGCACCCGGAGCGTTCCGGCAGATGCGGGCTAACTAGTGTGTACAATGCGTCAATGGTTTTAAAGCCACAGATCCGTTGCAGGCCGTTGGGGTACCATCGCGTCATTCCGCCTCATTCCGCCTCAGGGTCTCAACTGGTCGCCCGTTGATGGCGGTTCATACTGCGTCCTCGATTAACTGTAGGCCCGAAGCAAGGGGGATTCGGACGATTGCGGCCATACCGGTTTCGCACGTACATGCAAGAAACCTGGAACTGACCGGTCCTTTACGGTATCGGGCGAAATCAATACGCCCTGGTATTTCGGTCTCTCAATGGCTCCGAATTTCTTGTAGTCTACGCCTATGCCAACGTTTCCAGATGCCAAACGATTTTGTAGTCGGTTAAACGGCTCTTACTTCTTTTTGATAGCGGTGTTTTTTTGTTCCGGGTGCGCCCCTGCTCCCGAACCGACAATCATGGCAGATA
This sequence comes from Gammaproteobacteria bacterium, assembly GCA_013002925.1. Taxonomy (GTDB): domain Bacteria; phylum Pseudomonadota; class Gammaproteobacteria; order Steroidobacterales; family SZUA-146; genus SZUA-146. Next base: position 720 of record JABDLQ010000193.1, read on the forward strand.
CAAACGCAAAGCTGGAAGTCGTCCCCTGCTGGTTTAACAATCCGTATGGCCTCTCTCACTATCGCTGTTTGCGCATGCACGTAAACGAAACACCACATCAGCCGGACAGCCCCCTCATTTCGTTTCCGGTTATACATTTCCCCAGCCAGGAAAAATCAATTTCAGCACAGCCGGTGCTGCATCTGGGTGGCGGTGGTCCCGGAGCAGCATTGCATCTTGATGACGATTATTCGGTATTTTCCCTGTTCGAGGAGATGCGCGCGCTGTCCGTTGACCAGGGTCGTGATCTTTTTCTGATGGACGCCCGCGGTTCAGGTCTGTCACAGCCACGGCTGACGTGCTTCGAGTTTACTGACAATGTGGTCGACAGGTGGAGCACAAACCTGGCCCTGGAAGACGCCTACAGGGATGGGCGCCAGGATATCAGTCGCTGTATTGCACGCTACCGCGATCAGGGCATCAGTTTTTCAGCTTACTCCGGCAACTCCGTGGTGCATGACATCGAGCGATTGCGCGTGGCACTGGGCGTCGAACGATGGGTCTTGTACGGAGTCTCGTACGCCAGCATCTATGCACAGATGTATGCCACGGTCCATGCCGACAAGGTAGATACCATGATTCTGGACAGTGCGACGTTCATCGATATCGACCATCATGAGGCCATTGTGCGGGAGACGGTTGAACCCTATCAACGCTTGTTCGACTCCTGCACAGCTGCTGTGGAATGCCCGTTTTCCAGAACAGGTATCGAACAAAAATTCTGGGCCTTAGCTGCCAAACTGGATGCACAACCACTGGCCATAGCATTGCCCCGACCCAAAAACGCCGGTGAGTTTATCGCAATACTGAATGGCTGGCGCTTTATCGATAGCGTGTTGTGGGGCACTTACAGCGAGGAAATTTTTGATGATTTTCCCACCATTATTTCCGACCTGGAGGCAGGTAGTACTGATTCGATTCGACCGTATGCCGAGGCCCTGCTCGAATTTCTGACAAGCGACTCTTTTGGCGACATCAGCTCCGAAAGCCATTACTGCGTTGAAAAAAAACCGTATATCGACACTGCAACATTAGTCGCTAATATTTCGTTGATTCCCTATGCCTACGCAAGAAAGATTGCGCTCCTGGGTGTGACGTTCGACGATCATTGCCAGGAGTTGTCGATTAGTGGCACCAGCGAAAATGCGGCGCTTCCCGTCAAGACGAATGTCCCCACTTTGTTTGTACATGGTGAACTGGATTCCGTTACGCTGCTACAGCACGTGCTCGACAGACGCGCCAATTTTCGAAACAGCCGGGTATTGACCTCATTACAGGCGCACAGCGTGCTGGATGATGCGTGCATTCGCGCTGCAGCTGCCAGTTTTCTGCGCAACGGGTTTGCACAACAGTCGGACATCAACTGCGGTAGCATTACGGTAAACTAGTTGCTCTTCCGTAAGATCGGGACCCGTCGCTAAATGCTTAATCTGCAGAATGTCCCTGCTGACCGCCAGCAACATGTGCAAATTCGCCGACAACTGGCAGATGATCAGAGACATCCCAGGTGTCCTGATGACGAATATAGGCATTGCGTGCCTGCCACTGACCACTGTAGAACAAGTAGTCAATCGTACGATCCGGTGCAAACACCGTGGGATCATTGGGCCAGTGTGTGTACCAGGATTCCGGGTCCTTCCCCGTCAAATCGGTCAGTGCCGGAATGCCACGATATCGTTCATAAAGTGGTTTAATCGCCGGAGTCTCGTCAAACTCACCCGTGCCGGCGGCGAGAACCCTATCGCGTTGACGATTGCCGTCGGGTGGCAGCAGGTTCAGATCGCCTCCGAAAATCCAGGCGATACCTTGCTCATCCAGTGACTGCATTAGTTTGACCGCCATGTCCACCTGTTTTTGCATTATTCCTGTCCCCGCACCCCAGGCTTCAAAATGAGTGTTGATCAACGCCACTTTGGGTGTACCGCGAGTCTTCAGATGCGTTTCAAGCAACGCGCGCTGAAAATAAAATGGCCTTTCAATGAAATTGCTTGTCACGCGCGGCAGCTGATGGCGCACAGATTTTTCAATGCCGTATTTGGATAAGGTCAGCAGTTTCATATTGACCGGTCCGAGAATATCCGGGTGCACAATAAATGCTGCTTGCCAGTATGGCGCTTCGGTCACACAGGGATAATGATGTTCCGGCAAGCGCCCAAGCAGTTCGCTTACCTGGTCAATATAATGCGTGCGGCTGTCATCGGCGCCGTTGATTTCCTGGATCATAACGACATCAGGGTCTTCCTGGACAATAATGTCGGCGACTTTGTCGAGTGTCCAGACAACATGATCCCGGCTGGGTCGGCTGGCGATCGTTTTATTTGCCGCCGTGACGGCGTCCACACGCTCCTGGTTCTGCAGATCAATGTCGTAGAAGAAAATATAATTTTTGCTGGCCATGTACTGAATGTTGTAGCTGAGCACTTTCAATGGTCGCGCGGCAGACCACACCGGTGCATCGGCAGAACACTCAACTTCGGCAGCCTCGATGGCAGACGGTTTATAGGCACGAAACCACAAAATGGCTGCAGCAACCAAGACCATTGTGGGTATCAGCACGAGGAATTTTAAAAAGTTTTTGGTCACAGGGCTTTCCGCAACGTGTATATGATGTCTATCCTAAATGACTCTGTATCTGGCCACCACTGTTCTGCTACCCTTGATACCGTTACGAGCAATACGGAGAATGGTGCCGGTCACTTTTTTAACAAGGCAAAGCTATCTGTTGCTGTTCCACTCGTGTTATCACAGATCGGACCTGTACAATCGCCCATGAAGCCAGACAATCTCATCGCTCATCCGGAAGGCGGTCGTTACCGCGAAGTATTTAAATCCGCGCGCCCGGTAGCAAGACCAAATCGTCCGCTACGAGCTGCGCTCACCCACATTTATTTCTCACTCAATTCCGGCGAAGTCAGTCGTTTCCATAAAGTGTCTGCGGATGAAGTCTGGAATCTGTACCAGGGAACGGGCATTCGCCTGTACACCTGGGATGGTAGTGGAAAATCTCCTGCGATTATTACCTTGTCTGCCGCCGAAAACTGCTTTTGTCATGTTGTTCCTGCCGGTGTCTGGCAGGCGGCAGAGGCCATTGACGACACGGTCCTTGCCGGATGTTCCGTTGCACCAGGGTTTGAGTTCGATGATTTCACATTGCTCGAATATGAGTGTGATGCAGCCCGGAAATTACTAAACATGGCGCCGGAAATGTCCCGGTTTATCAGCAGTAGCGGGTAGCCCATCTGAAGGGACATTAGACGTCAGGGAGGTAGAACGCATTGCATGATCTACCCGTGTGGCGCTACCAGCGGCGCAACTTGCGCATCCGCTTTGCACGCGGTCGATAAACTGGCGAT
>JABDLQ010000206.1 GCA_013002925.1 Gammaproteobacteria bacterium
ACCATCAACATGTCGCGCCAACTTGTGTACAAATCCCCGAGCCCGTCGATCAGCAGTCGGAAGATCAGGGCAAAGGCCGCAATTTTGGAGACGCTGCCGATAAACAGGGTGCTGGCCGTCGGCGCACCGTGATAAACATCCGGAATCCACATATGGAACGGAACTGCGCCGAGCTTGAATGCAACGGCGACAAGCACAAAGCTCAGCCCCAGTAACATCGCCACCCGCTCACCGCCGCTCAGATCTGCGGATAACGCAGCACCCACTGCACCCAGTTCCAAAGTGCCTGACACACCATATAAAACCGACATTCCGTACAACAAGCAGCCGGATGCTATGGCGCCCAACACGAAATATTTCATTGCCGACTCGGCCGCGACCGGGGAATCCCGATCAAATGCCACCATCGCATACAGCGACAGCGACAATAACTCCAGCCCCAGGTACAGGGTCAGAAAATGGTGGGCAGAGGCCAGGACCATGACCCCCAGCAATGCGAACAGCCCCAGGATCAGGAACTCCCCCTTCACGAGCAGGCGATCGCGCAGGTATTTCATCGAATAGATAAACACCAGCAATATCACCGCATAGGTAAACAGTTTGAGCAGTCGGCTGATGCCGTCTGAAATAAAGGTATCGGCAAATGTCAGCTGGCGCGGTTGCCCATCAATGTTCCAGGTCAAAAAAGCCGCACCAATGACAGTTGCCAGCGTCAGCCAATAGGTCCACCGCCGTTCCGGATCGTTTGAAAAGACATCAAACACCAGCACTATGCATACCATGCACAGCACAAATATTTCCGCTGCGGCAAGTCCAAAAATGGGCATTTCAAATGACATTAAAAAAGGCCTTTATAATTTTGAGGTGCCGATGTGGGTGATCAGCTGATCCACGCTGGCATGCATCAGTTCCATCAGCGGAGCCGGCCACAGACCCAGCAGTAATACTGCTATGGCAAGCACTGCAAGTACAAAATATTCGCGAGTATTGAGATCGTTCAGAGCGGCAACCTGGTCATTTCCGATGTCGCCGTAAATCACCCGTTTGACCAGCCACAACGTGTAGGCAGCACCCAGAATTAATGTTATTGCGGCTAAAAACGCAAACCAGAAATTGGCCCTGAAAGCGCCCAGAATGACCATAAACTCGCCCACAAACCCGGAGGTGCCGGGCAAACCGGCATTCGCCATGGCAAAAAATACCGTGAACATTGCAAATTTTGGCATCACGTTGGCCACACCACCGTAATCGGCAATGTTGCGACTATGCATTCGATCGTACAAAACTCCGATACATAGAAACAACGCGCCGGAAATAAGGCCGTGAGAAATCATCTGGATCATGCCGCCTTCGATTCCAAGCGCCGCCCCGCTGAGCGCGCCTTTGGAAAAGATTACAAACGGGAAAAACAGGCCCAGTGTGACAAAACCCATATGTGCAATAGAAGAATAGGCGACCAGTTTCTTCATGTCGGTCTGCACCAACGCGACAAAACCGATATACACAACGGCAATCAGCGACAACGCAATAATGAACCCATCGAGGGCCGCGCTGGCATCCGGGGTAATCGGCAGGCTGAACCGTATAAAGCCGTAACCGCCCATTTTCAACATGATGGCCGCTAATATAACGGAGCCGCCAGTGGGCGCCTCGACGTGCGCGTCCGGTAGCCAGGTATGCACTGGCCACATGGGAACTTTCACCGCAAAGGCCAGTAAAAAGGCGAGGAATATCCAGTGTTGCTCACGGGCATTCAGTGCCAGTTGATGAAAATCCAGAATGCCGAAGCTCCCGGACTGTGTGTACATATAGATGAGGGCGACCAGCATGAAGACTGAGCCCAAAAATGTATACAAAAAGAATTTGAGCGTGGCGTAAACACGCCGTGGGCCACCCCAGACGCCGATGATGATAAACATCGGGATGAGCATGGCTTCCCAGAACATATAAAACAGCATGCCATCCAGCGCGCTGAACACGCCGTTCATCAGGCCTTCGAGAATCAAAAAAGCGGCCATGTACTGAGCAACATTTATTTTGATCACTTCCCAGCCGGCGATGACCACCAGCACCGTGGTAAAGGTCGTTAACAAAATCAGCGGGACGGCGAACCCATCGACACCCAGGTGGTAGTTGATGGTAAAGGTTTCGATCCAGGGACGAAATTCGGCGAATTGCATCGTGGCAACGCTGGTATCAAAACCGGTATACAAACCCATACTCAGCAAAAATGTAAGCGTCGAGACTATCAGCGATAACCGGCGCGCCAGCGTGTCATTGCCGGACGCTGCCAACAACACCACAATGCCACCGATAATCGGTAGCCAGATTAAAACGCTCAGCAACGGCAAAGAAGTCATTCAGCACATTCCACTTGATTCAGCTGTTAAATATTAGCCAGCCCAGCAGTGCTGACAGCCCGATCACCATCGCAAACGCGTAGTGATACAGATAGCCGCTCTGGACTTTGCGTACCCATCCTGCCAGTCGTCCGATTACATGCGCCGAACCGTTGACGAGGCCGTCGTCAATTAACGCCTGGTCGCCGATTCGCCACAACCCGCTTCCGAGTTTGCGCGAGCCGCTGGCCAGCACCCGCTCATTGAAATGATCAAAGTAATACTTGCGATCGAACAGACGATAAAGCCAGGCGAAATTCTTAGCCGCCGAATCCGCCAGAGACGGCTTTTTCAGATAAACAAACCAGGCCGCCGCCACGCCGGCCAGCGCCAGATACAGCGGCGGATGCTTCACAGCGCTTGCGGTAAATTCCAGCACCGAATGAAAGTGACTGCCGATCTGGCCGAGCACATCGCGCGACGGATGGACGCGGATTGCACCGTCAAAGTAATCTCCGAAAATGACGGACTTCACGGTCATGGCGCCGATCACGACGGATGGAATGGCAAGCAGAACCAATGGCAGCGTCACTACCCAGGGGCTTTCCTGCAAATGCTCCCGGGTATGTTCGTCCATGCGTTCGGACCCGTGAAACACAAGGAAAAACATTCGGAACGAATAAAATGCGGTGATAAAGACACCAGAGAGTACCGCCCAGTAGGCGACATTAGCACCCCAGATATGCGAGGCATGCACTGCCTCAATGATGATGTCTTTTGAGTAAAACCCGGCAAAACCCGGGAATCCGATGAGCGCGAGAGACCCTATTAACGACGTCCAGTACGTAATGGGCATGTATTTTTTCAGCCCACCCATCTTGCGAATATCCTGCTCATGATGCATGGCAATGATGACGGAGCCTGCCGCCAGAAACAGCAGCGCCTTGAAAAAGGCGTGGGTCATCAGATGGAAGATACCCGCTGCATAGGCTGAGGCACCCAATGCCACTGTCATATAGCCCAGCTGGGAGAGTGTTGAATAAGCGACCACTCGTTTTATGTCATTTTGAATGATGCCCAACAGCCCCATGAAAAACGCCGTGGTAGCGCCGATCAGCAGCACAAAACTCAGTGCTGTGGGAGACAGCTCAAACAGTGGCGACATCCGCGCCACCATGAAAATTCCGGCCGTCACCATCGTGGCGGCATGAATCAATGCCGAGATGGGGGTCGGGCCTTCCATGCTGTCGGGCAACCATACGTGCAACGGTACTTGCGCAGATTTACCCATCGCGCCGATGAACAGCAAAATACAGATCACGGTCATCGCGTTCCAGCTGGTACCGCTAAACAGTGAGAGTTCGCGCTCTGAAATGGCAGCGGCCTGGGCGAAAACTTCCGAGTAATCGAGACTGCCGGCCAGGTAGGCGACGGCCGCGATACCGAGCAAAAAACCGAAATCACCCACGCGATTGACCAAAAACGCCTTGAGGTTGGCGTGAATTGCCGTTGGTTTTTTGTACCAGAAACCGATCAGCAAATACGACACCAGTCCCACCGCTTCCCAGCCAAAAAACAACTGCAGGAAATTGTTTGACATGACCAGCATCAGCATGGCGAACGTGAACAGTGAGATATAACTGAAAAACCGCTGATAGCCCGGATCTTCACGCATATAGCCCACGGTATAAATATGCACCATCAGCGATACAAAGGTCACCACACACATCATCAGTGCCGATAGTCGGTCGATTAAAAAGCCCACCTCCATGCGCAGACCATCACTGATCATCCAGATGTAAACCGTCTCATTGACCGGCGCCTGACCGCCGAACACTATGCCGTAAAACACCACAGCCGACAGCGCAAATGACAAGCCGACACCGCCGATGCACAGCCAATGTGCGCCGGCACGACCAATCCGTTGTCCAAAGAGGCCGGCTACGATCGCCGCGATCAGGGGTGCCAGAATGATCAGCAAATGAATATTCACGCGCTCATCCTTTCATCACGTCGAGTTCTTCAACGTCAATAG
>JABDLQ010000241.1 GCA_013002925.1 Gammaproteobacteria bacterium
TTTTGCGCATCATTTATCCGGGCTTTAAATGAGCCTGCGCCGCGCCCATGCCGGCTGTTCCCGATACCCAGGGGAGTAGTGATGAGTTGTACTTTAAAACCCGTTTCTGTCATCGGTTTGCCCGGATGCCATCAATGCATTGTTGTCATTGCGAGCTGTCTTTGGGTGGTCGTATCGGGGTGTGCAAGTCCGGCAGCGATTGAAGAAACCGTCGATCTCTTTGACCAATACGAAGTAGTCAGTGGCACCGCCCGACGTCAGACCATAGCACCAGGATTTTTTAGCGGCGGCACTATGGCCGAACTCATCGTTGCCCACATCGATGATCAATACAACCGTCGCGTCCGGATGTACGCATTCAAAGAGAATAAATGGATGCCGGTTATCAACACAAAATTGCGCCGCGGTGTGAAATTTATCGACGTGGCCAGTATCAACGGGCGCGACCGGTTGCTTACGTACGAACGCGGACGGGTTAACTGGTTCGACCCCGACTCGGGAAAAGAGCAGGCTTTGTTAGAGGTCACAACGCACTTTAATGCGACAGACGCGGGGGCGCTGCCAAGGATCGACATCACTCGCGACCTCAACGGCGATGGCCGTGATGATCTGCTGCTGCCCGACATCGACGGGTTCTGGACTTCCATGCAAATGAGCGATGGTTCTTTTAGTGATGTTGTCAAACTCGGTCCACCTGAACCGTTTCTTGACGAGGACGGACTGGATGCAGGAGGGTTGAACAAATCGAAGAGCTACCGCGAGTTAGGCATTACCGCCTTCACCGCTCCGTTTTACCTGAGTCGTGTTCACGAGATGGACTACAACCAGGATGGCCGTAACGACCTGGTGTTCTGGAATGAAGATCACTTTGAACTTTATTTGCAAAATGAGAGTGGCTGGTTTTCTGCACCAGCCAGTTCATTTTGGGTTGACGTGCCCATAGACGCTGATGGAGTCTATTCTCACATCTTTGCATTTAGCCATACAGGAGTATTCAGGCTTCTGCTGGGGCTAAAAAAGGAGGTCAAGCGCACCGTGCTGCATGCCGTGCGGGACATGAATGGGGATCAGATCGCGGACCTGGTGACATTGACGCTCACAGGCAGGAACCCGTTCAAACAGCGTAGCGTTTACTCCGTATATTTTGGTGCCTCTACACCGGACGGCATCCTGTTCTCACCGGAGGTGAGTGCGGTGATCCGCCCGCGAGGCAAAGCGGGTGCGAGTCAGCCATGGGGATACGCGAAGCGTTGGTTTGAGGATTTTGACGGAGACGGCCAGGTGGACATCCTGCTGACCGACATCAGGATGGGACTCGGCGGAATGGTCGGTGCGCTCGCGGCCAGGTCTGTCGGCATCGATATCGAGGCTTTCCGCATGGAGCGGGGGACATACAGTGATAAACCCGGCTTCCAGCGCCAGATCAGGACAAAGGTCGACACATTTGGAGGCGCTGTGCTACTCGGGGACGTGAACGGCGATGGCCGTGCTGACTTGCTGATGGGTGGGAAGAGCCGCACAGAACTGGACCTTTATTTTGGGCTCCCGGGTCCGGACATCTTCGCTTCGCAACCTCAAACGGTGGCCATCGAAAGACCGTTCAATGGGGAACGTGCCTGGCTGGTGGATCTGAACGACGACGGCAAGCAGGATATCCTGATGCAACATGTGACTACCGACGTTCCACACAAGCTCTCGATACTCATCGCCCGATAGACTGACGCTCTGTCTGATATCCAGTCGAATCTTTTGGCAGCGAATCGAATGGTTATTTGAAAGCAGACGGTCTCATTTGGAAAAGCCCACCGGAAAAAGAAACTACGGGCAAATTGGCGTACTATCTTTGACTCGGCATACCCTTACAGACCTAATCCTTTTTGGTTGCACCCGGATTATCGTCACGGCGCGACGCAGGAGCATACACTATGATCACTTTGCATGGTTTTTCGTATAGTAACTACTACAATATCGTCAAGCATGTCCTGCTGTACAAAAACATTCACTTTACTGAAGACACCCAATACGGGAGTAACGACGACTACCTGGCCATAAGCCCGGTCGGCAAAATCCCTGCCTTGACGACAGCCGAAGGAGTACACCTGTCCGAATCCAGTGTGTGTTGTGACTATCTGGAAGAAACCTGTCCCGAAATGCCATTGTACCCAGCCGATACTACCGAGCGTGCGCGCATCCGTCAGGTGATGAGGATAAGCGAGTTGTATCTGGAACTGCCGTGCCGGCGGCTGATTCCCTTTGTGTTCACGAAAACGGCGCCGCCCGATGAGCTTGGTAAAGATATTCTTGGTGTCGTTGATCGAGGTGTTGGCGCCCTGAATCGTCTGTGCACCTTTGATCCGTACATCGCCGGCGCCGAGCTGACCATGGCGGACATTTATCTGCGTTACGTGATGAGCGTCGTTGATTTGATTGGCGGTGGCGCACTGCACCGGGACATTGGTGCCGACATCAAGGGACTGAAAGAATGGCAGACATTAATGGCGCAAAGTGATGTCTCCAAAAAAGTTGACGCAGACCAGGCGGCTAACCGTGAGGAATTTTTTGCCATGATCAAGGCGCGCATGAATGGCTAATGGCGCAGACTGTCACCCCTGTTTCACGCCAGAGGATATACTGTTAATTTACAACTAATTCGAAATTGCGTCGCGGCTCGATGCAGAAGGTACTACCGCTGCCCCTATCGTGATGCTGGACACCGATTACCAACCGGTACGATGGATTCCTTACAGCAGTTTGAATGAGCGCAAAGGGCATTTACGCGCGCGGATTTCTATCAATCCAGCAGATAACATTCGCTATCTTCTGGTTGGGGGCGCCAGCAGCTCGACAGAAGACTCGCTGGCGCGTATCTATTCCCCGACGTCTTCGAATTTGCTGAATTTTGCGGGTCTTGTGACCGCTCGCGAACTGGAAGCGGAATTCCTGTTCATGCCCAGTGGCGAGATCCGGGTGCAGGTCATACAACCAAAACACAGAAAAGTCCGGATCGATCCAATGGATACAGTCAACGCCTCGTCAAACAACGTTAATTGATTGCGGCTCACTGGAGAACTCCCGGATTGCCGGGTTGCGTGAAATTATCGCGCCGTGTGCGCGCACCCCGATGCAGTACTATAAATCCCTTTTTTATTGTGCGGTCATGGCACCTGGAGATGAACGTGACCGCTTTGGTAGTCAATGGTCACCACAAAATGCTTGAGAATGTCGTAGCCCAATAATCCTTTGGCCTTACGCGACTTCGGGATTTTTGAGCCCAGCTTGACCTCCTCTTCGAAGATCGCGAGCTTTTCACCTTTTTTGGGGACCAGAATAATTGGATTCTCGATCTCAATGTCACTGATATTCATGGTGGGAAGATTGAAGGCCAGCATCTCGCCACTCGAATTGATGCCTCTTGAGCTGGCATCAATCGCCGGATAGCGATCCAGCCATTTGGCGCGGGTGGCGACCGAGCGCTCCAGCAGGATGCCGCCGCTGGCGCCGGTATCGAGGATTAGCCAAACTTTTGCATCGTTATTGAGATTGACCTTCACCAGGGGTGAGCCACCGTGCGGGCTCTTCTTCGAATTGACGTTTTTAAGTTTCTTCAAATCCAGGCTGTCACGAGTGATCATTCGCATCCGCTGGTTCGGATAGTCAAACTGAAATATAAACAGCTTGAGGAAACCGGCGCCAAGAATCAGATGTTCCTCTGGATCCGGCAGGCGAAAGTCCACCAGGTCTGAAAAATTGATTTCGATACCAAATACGGTGACAGGAATTTTGCGGTAGACCGGGCGATAGTCACTACCATGCACACCGGTGACTTTAATCTTGTCGTTGGTCGGGTACGATAGACCCTGTGCAATCAGCGCATTGCCATTGATGCCATTCATCTGGGCGCCGGTATCTATCATCGAATAACCGGTGCGCCCGGCGAGCTGCGTTTCTATGATGATGTGGCCGCCGGTGATTTCAAAATCAAACCATTCTGTCGCGCCTGCGTGGGCCCGTTCCGCGCTTTGGAAAAAACAGATTATTATTGTGAGCACGACAATCTTTTTCATTGTTTTGCCTCGTGTGTTGTCGTTGTGCAAGTTCAACGAACAAAAGTTATGAACGTATGTTTCGAAGTATAGCATTGGTCAAATTTCAGGCAATTTTCAGGCTGCAGATACGCCCATGGCGCACAATTGTAATGAAAAAATGGTGCCCGGTGGTTGTCGCCTCAGATCAAACGGGGTCGTCTAACCTGAAGCCATCGTGAATATCGAACGTGCACGCACTCACTTTACCGCGATGCAGACTCACAGTACGCAGCAGTCGGAACCAGCCCTTGCTGCCACTGTTCATGTACCAACGTGGCGCTACACTACAACGCCACAAAACCTGATTTCGACATGTTTTTCTATTTGCATCGTCTAAACCTGTGCAGACCTGTTTAGTAGGGTTCATCAAGGAGAACGGACATGAAATCAATGATTGGGTTATGGTCATCAGCGTCGCTCTCTGTCGCAGCAATTGCCATAACTGGAGTGGTGCACACGGCGGCGGCCAATGAAGAAGTTGAGTGGGACGAGGCGGAGCTTTTTTTTGAGCTAAACAACACCGACGGTGACCTGGGAATTCATGCCAATATTGATGGCGGCCCCTGGAAAAAGCTGGATATCGAGGATCCCCGGGGAAAGCGCATACTCAAGATCAAAGCGAGTGGCCGCCTTGGCAGGCAGGGCATGACCCAGCTGGAATGGGAAAGTGCCGAACCGACCTTTGATGAGTTGTCGCCAACCCAGTTTTTTCGAAGGTTTCCAGAAGGAGTTTACGAGATCGAGGGCGAGACTCTGGAAGGCGAAGAACTCGAAAGTGAAGTCGAAATCAGTCATGTGATGGCGGCACCGGTGGGCAATGTGACCGTTAACAGTCAATTCGCTGCTGCCAGCTGCGATGCAGATGTGTTACCCGTGGTGTCGCTGCCTGTCGCTATCGACTGGGACCCGGTGACTGAATCGCACCCCGATATCGGCACACCTGGCGTACCGGTTGCTATCTCTCGTTATCAGTTGTTTGTTGAACGTGACGATGTCAAGTTCAGTGTCGATCTTGACAGCGAGACCACGGAATTTCCGATACCTGACGCATTTTTATCGGACAGCGGCGTCTGGAAATACGAGATTATCGCGCGCACTGAGGATGGCAATAATACGGCCATTGAGTCTTGCTTCTTTCTGTTGTAGCAACGATTTATTTTTTATGGGCCTCCGTTCGCGCTACAGTGACAGGTTGAATTTAGCTAATGCGATAGAGTTCGATGATACCGATCGTATTGTTCAGGCCGTGGGCTAGCGCGGCGGGCCAGATGCTGCCGCGGGCAGCCAATGTAAGCCCGCCGTAAACCAGGCCACTGATTACGGTGCCGGCAATTCCGGCTGGCCCCTGGTACGCGTGAACCAGGCCAAACACAACGGTTTGCGCGACCAGCGCAATGACGAAAGCCGCCCGACTATCGCCCAGCGCATACGCTATGCCACGCATCAACAGTATACGAAACGCCAGTTCCTCGCCGAATGCTGCGACCGTCCAGTTAAGCACTAACAGTTTAGCCAGCGCAGAATTCGACCTGGCTACTTCCGAAAATCGCGTCATATCCCGTCCGGACCCAAACATATGCTCCCAGACCGGTGCCAGCAACGAACTGCTCAATTGCAGAATCGCCACACCGAGCACGACCAATACAGGAAGAAACCAGCGCCGCTCGACCGCCACAAAACCGAGACGACGAATTGGCACACCCACTCGAATAAGAAGAATCGCACTAAGAACACTCAGACCGACATAGATCAGCGTCGCATAGGCGGACAGCGTTGGCGGTTGTGCCGAGTGTACCCCCAAAAAACGCAACGCGCCCACCCCAATCAGGCCCATAGCAAAGAGCATCACGATTCCTGCGGCTGCCCATCTGCCGGCAGCGGTTCCCGGATGCGCAGGCTGTTGATCTATCGCAGCCAAGGAATCGCCGGTCAGGTCTTCTCCTGTGCGATCTGGTTCATTACCTGGCAACAGAACCTCCAACTTTCTTCGTAAAACAGTTTATTGAAAAACGCAGGAACAGGTGCTTTCCCACACAACGCCTGTTCTGAGCACGGAGTACGCGCAGACTTGAGTCCTTCATCTAGTCGGTAAGTCTGACGGTGATATCACCGGCACCGACATCGATACTCAAATCGTGTTCGCCGATGCCTTCCTTCCAATCCACCTCGGCACCGACAAGCAGGCGTCGATTTTCTTCAAGATCTGTGGGCGTGCCGAGCAACGTAGCATCGCCAAAATTGGCGTCCAGCCAGATATGACGAACCGCGGTTTCCGGTATAGACACCTCAACCGCACCTGCAGAC
>JABDLQ010000247.1 GCA_013002925.1 Gammaproteobacteria bacterium
GCACGAACCCCCATATGCGTGAGTCTTTACTGTTATCCCGGTTGTCGCCCATCATAAGATAATGCCCGGCGGGCACGGTGTCTGAAAAGCGTCGCAAACGTGGGTCCCCGGGTCCGTTGGCGATCATCATCGTGTGGGTCTTACCCGGTAAAAATTCAATTTTGTGCTGCAACCCTCTGCGCAGATCACTCAGGATTTCTTTAGTTTCCTCAAGAGTGACATCCTGTTGTTTGACCCTGTTGTCATTAATAATCAGGTGATTATTGAATACCTCGATTTTGTCGCCAGGCAAGCCAATGAGCCGCTTGACCATGCGGGTGCCATCGTTTGCAAAAAATACCACCACATCGCCACGGGCAGGGTCGCCCATCTTCTTGAGCACAACATCTGTGTATGGAATCTTGATATCGTAGGCGAGTTTGTTTACCCAGATTCGATCACCTTCGATCAGATTAGGCCGCATCGAGCCTGTTGGTACATGATTCCAGTCGGCAATTGCGACGCGAAAAAAAATCATGACGGCCAGAAAAATGAAAAACCCGCGCCATTCCTTCCAAAATCGTTGTGTTGCCGTCAGCTCCACAGGGGTGTCGCCAACAATGTGCTCAGACATATAGGATTCTCGCTAAACTTGTTCCGTGGTTGGCAAAGGGCATGTCACGCCCGTGCCGCCAATTCCACAATAACCGCGGGGGTTCTTCGCCAGGTATTGCTGGTGATCATCCTCAGCGTAGTAAAAAGGTGTCGCCGCCTCGATAATGGTGGTTATCTCCCGGGGGGTTCCAGCATCACGCAACGCTTGCGTGTAACTTCGCAAAGCCGCTGCAGCGTCAATGGCCTGCGCTTCGGTGGCGTACTGTATAACAGAACGGTATTGGGTTCCAAAATCATTGCCTTGACGCATTCCCTGAGTGGGGTCGTGCGCTTCAAAAAACACCTGTAACAGCCTTGGGTAGCTGATTTTTTCTGGATTGAACACTACCAGCACGACCTCGGCATGACCGGTCTGCCCGGAACAAACTTCCCGGTAGCTGGGGTTCGGCGTATAGCCGCCGGCATAGCCCACCGCTGTAGTCACGACCCCATCCAGTTCCCAGAACAGGCGCTCAGCACCCCAAAAACAGCCCAACCCGAACAGCGCCGTTTCGAGCGTGTCTGCAAAAGGAGGTTTGATGGGTTCACCGTTTACATAATGCCGGTTTGAAACCTGCATCGCCGTGTTTCTTCCTGGCAGTGCCTGCTGCGGCTCTACCATCGTGGTTTTCTGCAAATTAGCCAATTTGTTTCCTTGCCTGATATAAAAAGCTGAAAAATTACGGTCGCTGTGTCGGAAAGTTCACGTTCACGCCATCCTTGGACAGCCAAAAATGGTCTTCGATCCAGACGTTCTGTCGATATAGGGCTGATTTTGCACTATTCAACGCCGCTTGTTTGTATTTCGATCCTGGATCAGGACAATCTGCGGGGTTAATACTACACTGTGATGTAGCGCACCACAGGGCGTTGGATCGCGATCGAGGCCCGTTATTGGGGTAGTGAGTGCGGTGTGGTGACAACAGGCACAGCGGGAGGCACTGGGAATGAAAAAGCTGAAGAACGAGACGGCCCTGGTCAAAGAGGCAGTGCGGATGATAATGGCTGACGCCGAAGCCCGCAAAATCGCTGAATTCGAGCCGACTGATTCGGCAGCGTTAAAAATTGAATACTGTTACCGTTTGCTGGTACATGACAAGAAGATCATACCCCTTGCAAATGACCAGGTGGGTCTGCCCAATTATCGGCGAGTGCTTGCCCGTTGGGTTGCCCGTCAGCTACCGAAAGATCACGCCCTCTTGAAATAACCACCGGAGTCATCACATGGCGCGCTATTTTTGTCTGTTGTTGGTCTGTCTATCTGTTGCCGGTGAGGCCCGGGCGCAAAACACCGGGTTTGACACGGAAGTGGTCGAGCGCCTGGCACAGTTGGCCCTTGATTGCGTACACAGGGAATTCCCGAACAAAATCAGTCATGTCTTGAACGGGGATGAAGATGTTGCCCCCCCACGCAAGCTTTTCCCTGTGTTTTATGGTTGCTATGACTGGCACTCATCAGTACACGGTCACTGGATGCTGGTGCGACTGGCAAGACTGTTTCCGGATGCAGCATTTCAACCCGGTGCGATGGCAGCGTTGTCAGAATCCTTTGTCGATGACAAGGTTGCCGGCGAACTGGCCTACTTTGAGGGCAGTGGACGCACGTCGTTTGAAAGGCCGTACGGTCTGGCGTGGTTTCTGCAGCTGATGAGCGAGTTACGCGAATGGGATCACGAAGATGCGCGACGATGGCTTGGGATTCTTGAACCGTTGGAAACCGTCATTGCAGAGCGTCTCAGGGTCTGGCTGCCAAAACTCAGTCATCCGATTAGAGGTGGCGAGCATTTCCAAACGGCATTTGCCTTCGGTCTAATCTATGACTGGAGTGTCACTGCAGGCGATGCGGCAATGAGCCAACTGATTCGGGAGCGCGCGTCAGCGTATTATGCCGGGGATGTCAATTGCCCACTTGATTACGAACCTTCCGGCCATGATTTCCTGTCATCCTGCTGGGCAGAAGCAGATTTGATGAGGCGCCTGATGAATGCAAAATCCTTTTCCAAATGGCTGTCAAAATTTATACCAAAAATTCCGGCACATTATTCGGGCGCGTGGTTTGGACCGGTAACAGTGAGCGACCCGTCTGACCCCAAACTTGCGCATCTTGATGGATTGAACCTTAGTCGCAGCTGGATGTTGGATGGGGTCGCCAGCGCTCTGCCATCAAAAGACAAACGACGGATGTGGTTGCAACAGGCAGCGGCAGTACATCGTGCCGCAGGTCTTACGCAAGTCAGCGGCGAACATTATGAAGGTGGTCACTGGCTCGCAAGTTTTGCAACGTACTCGGTGACACGCCGCGGTGTACAGAAGGACCGTTAAGCCTAGTCGCTAGTGGTTTTTTACTTGTTTTAACAATTGCCTGTTCCCTTGCAACGACAGTAATCCAAACTGTTTTGTTACGTCAACAATCAACAAGCTATCTGTAAACTCTACAACGATTTCTAGCTTGCAGTTTCACAGGTGGGTAACAATCGTCGGAAAATATTTTACAGATGAAATGCAAGAATTTGGAAGTGCAATAAACGATCAAAAATAAATCGCGCGCCAAAGTTGGATAATTTTCGCGAACCGCACTACAATTATCTGGCAACCCAAGACACGGATGATTGTTGCTCAGGGACGAGCACTCCTCCCCTGTTTTAATTTCTTACTCATGCACCACTAAACTGACGCAGTTTATAGTGGTACGCCCGGGTCAATAATCTTGCCGCTAATCAGGTCCAGTTTCATGCCGGGATCGGTCAGTGTGACCTCGCTGCCAAAATCAGTCGATAATTTTTTTTGAAATTCCCGCGCCGAACGTTTTTCACCGTGAACCAGGTACACTGGCGGGGTGTTCTTGAAACTGCTATACCAGCGTGCCATATCATTTTCGTCACCGTGCGCAGACAAGCCGCCTACTGTGTGAACCTGTGCTGCAACTTTGATGTTTTCACCGTGAATACGAATGTACGGCTTACGCTCCACCAGGCGGCGTCCGAGTGACCCCTGTGCCTGATAGCCGACAATCAGAACATGATTGCGTCCGCGCCAGACGTTGTGTTTGAGGTGGTGCAGAATGCGTCCACCTGTGCACATACCGCTACCGGCGATAATAATCGCGCCGCCTTTCAATTTATTGATATTTCGTGATTCTTGCGGGCTTTTACAAAACTGCAGGTTAGGTAAGGGTGGCATTTCTTTCACGCCTTTACGCAGTTTGGTCGCCTCTTCGTCATACAAATGCGGATAGTCCCAGTAAATTTTGCTGGCTTCAATTGCCATCGGACTATCCAGGAAGATTTTCCAGTGGCCCATGTCCCATTGTTGATAATACTTGCCAAACAGATACAGTAATTCCTGGCTACGCCCTACGGCAAAGGCGGGAATGATGATATTTCCACCTGATTGACGCGCCGTCTGTATGATTTCGCCGAGCTCACTAATCGTTTGATCACGATCACGATGTAAACGACCGCCGTAAGTGCTTTCCATCAGTACATAATCAGCGTGGCTGATGGGCTCAGGGTCGCGCAATATGGGCGTGTCATACTGTCCCAGATCACCACTGAACAGAAGGGTGCGCGTTTGTCCGTTTTCATCAATCTCGACCTTGACACAGCCCGACCCCAATATATGGCCTGCATCATAATACGTTGCTCTCACTCCCGGCAGTATTTCCTGGGGTTTGCGGTAAGGTATACCCCGAATTTTTTTCAAAGTTCGGTCCGCGTCAGCAGATGTGTATAACGGTTCCAGTAATTTTTTACCCTGCCGTTTCCGCTTGCGGTTTCGCCGGTCTACGTCCTGCTCCCCAAGCCGCGCAGAATCTTTTAAAAGAATCTCGCACAGGTCAGCCGAGGCATTCTGCGTCCAGATCGAACCGTCAAAACCACGTTTCACCAGCAGCGGCAGTCTGCCGGAATGGTCTATGTGGGCATGACTGAGTATGACCGCATCAATTTTGTGTGCATCAAACGGAAACGGATCGCGATTACGTCGTGCGGCTTTTTTGCCGCCCTGTATCAGTCCACAGTCAAGTAAAATTCGCTTGTCGCCAACGCTGAGAATATGACAAGACCCGGTTACTTCACCCGCTGCCCCAAAAAACTCCAGTTGCATCGCTGTACTCCTCGTTCGATACCTAATAGTGCATCAGAACGATTGCCAAAAGCCAGTGAAGAGCCCGGTTGCGGAGGGGTTGTTGCAAGAGTCTCTGCAATTGCTACATACAGTTTTTATGCACGCATGGATGCAGTCGGGCATTACACTTTAAGCCGTCCTTGCATCACGAAAATCGGGGCCGTGCCGTCGCCATACAAC
>JABDLQ010000257.1 GCA_013002925.1 Gammaproteobacteria bacterium
CACCAGAGTCGTCCCCGAGTACTTCCTTGAGTTCATGGTCCCAAAGTAACTCAATATTACCTTTGCCATCAGCCCGCGCGAAGATTCGATCCTGGAGTATTTTTTCTGCCCGTAAAGCATCGCGCCGATGTACCAGATACACTTTTTTACAGATGTTGGACAGATAGAGCGCTTCCTCGGCGGCGGTGTTGCCACCCCCGATCACTGCGACTGTCTGATCGCGGTAGAAAAAACCGTCGCAGGTGGCGCATGCTGAAACGCCTTTGCCCTTGTAGGCCTCCTCGGATTCGAGACCCAGATATTTTGCAGTGGCGCCGGTGCAGATAATCAGCGCATCGCAAGTATATTCATTCTGGTCACCGCGCAGCCGGAATGGTCGCGACTGCAAATCGGCCTGCTGGATATGATCAAACACCATTTTGACATCAAAGCGTTCGACATGAACCGCCATCCGCTGCATGAGTTCCGGCCCTTGTAAATCGGCGGCTTCGCCCGGCCAGTTTTCCACTTCGGTCGTTGTCATCAGTTGACCACCCTGTTCGAGTCCTGTCACCAGCCCGGGCTTGAGATTTGCACGTGCCGCGTACAAGCCGGCGGTATATCCGGCAGGTCCGGAGCCGAGTACCAATAGTTTAAAATGTTCGGTGTCGCTCATGTATACTTCTCTCAATATCAGAAATCAGATGTTGGTCGTCGTGCCCCGCATCGCAAGCCAGCTACCCGTGGTCATGATAACCAGCCGATTCCCGCTGGCCGGGTTGGTGGCCGTGTGCTGGTGGGCAACGGTACCAAATAACTGCCGCATTTGCATGATCCGGAATTCTTTAGTGACACACAGACACAGACGTAAAGTAAATTGATGGCGGGTCAGTCTTCTACCGAAACTCGTGGGCCGATTCTGGGTCTTTCCGTTGGTAAAGGCCTGCGTGAAGGAGCGCTTTTTGTGTTTGGCATGGGGGCGCTCGCCCTGGCGCTCGCGTTGTTGACCTACCATCCGTCGGATCCCGGGTTTAGTGATACGGGCACCGGCGCCTCTGTGCACAATCTCATCGGCCCGTTTGGCGCCTGGATCTCCAGTGCCTTTTTTTTCGGCTTTGGCAAGCCGGCGTTTCTGTTTCCGGTAATGCTGCTGCTGGCCGGGTGGATGATTTTTAAATCCCGCCGCTTTGGCGAGGGGCTGTCACGCCAGGATCTGGGATTTCGTTTGATTGGATTCTTTTTGACCCTGGCGACCAGTTGTGGGCTGGCAACATTACATTTTACGTCAGGCGCCTTACCGAGTTCATCGGGTGGTGTGCTCGGTCGCCTCGTCGGGGAAGGCATGGCAGGAAGCGTTGGTCAGCTTGGCGCAACGTTGTTGTTGCTGGGTGTGTGGTTAGCCGGAGTCTCACTGTTTGCGGGTGTTTCCTGGCTTGCCATTATGGATGCGCTGGGCGCGTTTGTGCTCGATACAGGGGACCGCATCAAGAGTCTGTGGGCGGGTTTTGCCGACCGCCGGGCCGGTCGTAAAGTAAAGCTGGCGCGTGCGGAGTTGGTTAAGGAACAGACCACACAGGCGCGGGAGCGGGTTGCACCGAAAATTGAACCACCAGTCAATCGCCCGGTGATCAGTGACCGGGTAGAGCGCGAACGGCAGACGTCGCTGTTTGAAGGTGCAACCGCCAATGCCGCACCGCCGCTGGCATTGCTCGATGATCCACCTGATACGGTAGTGACCTATACACCGGAATCGCTCGAAGCACGCTCCAAACAGGTGGAAATCAAGCTGCGCGAATTCAATATCGAAGCCCAGGTGGTTTCCGTGCACCCCGGGCCGGTCGTAACCCGTTTTGAGCTGCTGCCGGCGCCCGGACTTAAGGCGAGCCGGGTTACGGCCTTGTCCCGTGACCTGGCACGCTCGCTCTCGGCAACGGCTGTGCGGGTGGTGGAGGTGATTCCGGGAAAATCGGTGATTGGGCTGGAAATCCCCAACGAGACCAGGGAACTGGTAACGCTGGGTGAAGTCCTGCAGTCGCGGGCCTATGACAAGATGAAGTCGCCGCTGTCCCTTGGTCTCGGTAAAGATATCCAGGGCAAAGCGGTGGTGATCGATCTGGCCAAAATGCCCCATTTGTTGATCGCCGGCACCACCGGGTCCGGTAAATCCGTTGCGCTGAACGCAATGGTGCTGTCACTGCTTTACAAAGCGACGGCCGACCAGGTGCGACTGATCATGATTGACCCGAAAATGCTCGAATTGTCAGTTTACGAAGGCATCCCGCATTTGTTGTCGCCGGTCGTTACCGACATGAAAGAATCGGCCAATGCACTGCGCTGGTGCGTGGCGGAGATGGAACGTCGATACCAGCTGATGTCTGCGCTGAGCGTGCGCAATCTGGCGGGTTACAACCGCAAAATAAACGATGGCGTGGCATCAGGTGAGCCGGTCAGAGATCCGCTGTATAAAATCGAGCATGATGCCGACGGGCAGCCACTTGAAGAAGCACCGGAGTTGACAGCTCTGCCGCAGATCGTCGTGGTTGTTGACGAACTGGCTGACATGATGATGATGGTCGGAAAAAAGGTGGAGGAGCTGATTGCACGACTGGCGCAAAAAGCCCGGGCGTCCGGTATTCACCTGATCCTTGCCACACAACGTCCTTCGGTGGATGTGATCACGGGTCTGATAAAAGCCAATATTCCTGCCCGTATTGCTTTTCAGGTCTCTTCCCGGATTGACAGTCGTACCATCCTCGATCAAATGGGCGCAGAGCACTTGCTGGGACATGGCGATATGTTGTACTTGCCAGGTGGCACCTCGATCCCACAACGAATCCACGGTGCCTTTGTCGATGATCATGAAGTGTTAAATGTTGTCAGCTATCTGAAATCACTGGGTGAACCCAATTATATCGACGAAATTTTGTCCGGTCCGAGTGGTCCAATACCCGGACTGCAATCCGAAGCGGGTGAAGCGGGCGAGGACGTTGAGCAGGATCCGTTGTATGACCAGGCGGTGAGGCTTGTTACCGAAACACGCAAAGCATCGATATCGGGAGTTCAGCGTCGCCTCAAAATCGGTTACAACCGGGCCGCGCGCATGGTGGAGGCAATGGAAGAAGCGGGTCTTGTTGGACCGCTGCAATCCAATGGCGCCCGCGAAGTGATCGCACCACCGCCACCAGCGGACTGATATCAGATATCAGATATCTGATTTCAGATATCTGGCAACTTGCGACAGATTGGATAAATGGAGAATTTTGTGAATCAAACCGGTTTTTGTCTGGCACTGATACCTATGCTGTTAAGCGTTGCGGTCGGCGCCGCCCAGGATGATGTGGTGGAAACGACTACCCCTGAACCAACGCTGGCGGCAGAAGCTGCAGACTTGCAGGCGTACCTGGACAAAACCAAAAGCATGACTGCGTCGTTTGATTCGGTGTTACTGGATGCGCAAATGCGTGAAAGTGGTGCCTCGACCGGCACCGTAT
>JABDLQ010000266.1 GCA_013002925.1 Gammaproteobacteria bacterium
TCTCCGGATTGTGTGTCAACGCCCGGACCAGAGCCCTGACCGATCCCTCGTTGTGGGCTACATCCAGCCACCATTCTACTGCCCCCGGCACGACCTGAAGCCTTCCGCTTAGCTTCCAGTTGTCAAACACCCGGTTGAGAGTGGTGACATCAGGCAACCAGCCCAACAGTTCCAATGCGGCCAGAGCGCCAGCGAGATTATCCAGATGTGCGTGACCAGGTAATGTAAGACCCGCCCGCGCCTCCCACTGCCCCTCCCACAACCAGTGTTCAGCGCCGGTTGAATAGTGATAGTCCATGCCCAGTTGTATCAGTTTGCTCCCTGCACTGACCGCACATTCACTGATGGCCGCAGGCGGATCCGGGTCGGCACAAATCACCGGTGCATCGATCCGCATGATGCCCGCTTTTTCCCGGGCGATCTCCTCACGCGTGTCGCCCAGCCAGGCGCAATGATCTATACCAATGGAAGTAATGATTGCAATATCCGCATCAATGATATTCACGGCATCGAGCCGACCTCCCATCCCCACTTCGAGTATCCAGACATCGACCTGCTGAGTGTGAAACACCTCAAAAGCAACCAGGGTGGCAAACTCAAAATAAGTCAACTCAATACCGTCGCGCTGCGCCTCGACCGCGGCAAATGCGGCAACGATGGCTGCATCAGTGGCGGTGCGGCCATTGATGCGAATGCGTTCATTAAACTGCCGTAAATGCGGAGAAGTGTACGCTGCAACAGTGACCCCTTGTGTCAGCAGGCATTGCAACAGACACTCAACCGTACTGCCCTTCCCGTTGGTGCCGGCAACCGTCAATACTTTCGCCGTGCTGGCCGCTGACGGCAGGCGCGCATGTACTTGTGCAACACGCTCCAGACCCAGCTCAATATTTTCCGGGTGCAGTTCTTCGATATAGGCAAGCCAGCTCTCGAGCGATGTCACTTGTGCACCTCTTCCAATGTACCGGCACGTGATAGTGCGCACCCGGTTGAACCGGCCCAACGCTTCAGTTGCAACGGCAAATTGTATACAGCCCCTGTGCAACAGTCGTTCAGCACAATCTCCCAGGTCACGTGCCGGGCACTCACAACGGGGAACGCGCCGGCAGTGACCTGTGTCCACTGCTCATCGTTACGTAATTTATCGTCATAATGATAATCCGGTTTTTATGCCGGCCAGATCAGGCAGTACGGGCGATGTTTTGAGGTCGGGCTGCGGTATCCCGAACCCGGGAGCATATTCTACGCCGGTCAGGTACAACCCTCCGGGTGGAGCGGTAATACCCAGATGCCGCCGATCACGCGCCATCAGAATATCCTCTACCCACTGCGCTGGTTCTTCCAGCCGGCCGACCCTCATCAGTACCCCGGCGACAATGCGCACCATGTTTTGCAAAAAGGCGTTGGCCGAAATATCGATCACCACGAAATCTCCGTGGCGCCGTACGCTGAGCGCATGAACCGCACGTGACGGCGAGTGGGCCTGGCACGATGCCGCCCTGAACGCACTGAAATCATGTGTGCCCAGCAACGCGCGACCTGCGGACTCCATGACGCTCTCGTCCAGGGGTCGCGGAGAAAAACACGCACGATGACGCAGCAGTGCGCTGCGGCAACCGCGATTGAGTATGACATAGCGATAGGACCGGCTGACAGCCGAAAACCGCGCGTGAAAATCGTCACTCATGGGTTGCACCCAGCGCACAGCGATATCTTCCGGTAATGCGCTGTTGGTGCCGAGCACCCACGAACGTATGCTGCGCGACGCAGAGGTATCGAAATGAACGACCTGGGAAACTGCGTGCACACCGGCATCAGTGCGACCGGCACAGACAGTTGCGATTCTGGCGTCCGCGACTGCACCAAGTGCCTTTTCCAGTACATCCTGAACGGTACGGCCGTCGGGCTGACTTTGCCAGCCGTTGAAGTGTGTACCATCATATTCGACGCTTGCTGCAATGCGCATGTTTTCCGGGAGTGTTATGGTTAACAAGTTCAGTGTAACGCAGGATGGGTCGACGTTCCGGCACCGCATAGGGGAACGGGATCGATCCCACAAAAAAGCCCGACGGTAAAGTCGGGCCTCGAAGCAAATAATTTAAATTCAGCTCCTCAGGAGCTGATTCCCTGCAACAGTTCGCGCGCGTCGCTCTGCTGTCCTTCATTGCCTTCCTTGATCACCTCTTCAAGAATTCCACGGGCACCATCAGGATCACCCATGTCGAGATAGGCACGCGCCAGATCCAGCTTGGTGCCAACTTCGTTGATTGCAAGATCGGTATTCTCCGGCAAGGCAAGATTGGAAGTTGCAACCCGCATGGTCGTGCCTTCACCGGACTCATCGATTGACTCGCCAACGTCGAGGTCCATTGCCGGCATTTCCTGGGTTTTTACGTCTTCCTTGTCGGCAAAAATTGCATCGGAGAAGTCGTCCGACAATGGGTCCTGAGCAATTGTGGGCTCGTCAAAAACCCCATGAAAAGTTACGGCTGCGCTGCCAGTCGGGTCATCTTCAGACGCCTCCAGACTCGATAAAGTGGTGGTGTCTTCTGATGCATCGCTATCAGCGTCCCCGGTCGACGCAGGTTGTTCCTCGAATGACGCCATCGCCGTCGTACTGGTCGGATCCGAATCTCCAGTCGCATCCGCAAAGACGGCGTCCATGTCACTGTCAGCGCCGGATTCCGCATTTGCAAATACCGCGTCCATTTCGCCATCGACATCGGACTCCGCATCTTCAAACAGTGAAACATCTATCGCTTCCTGCAAAACAGTTGCATCATCAGATCCTGCAAATCCATCTCCTAAATCAACTTCAGGGGGTGGATTCAGCGGCAAGTCTGGCGCAACAAAGTTTGTCTCCTGCACCACCGTGTTGTCGTCCGCACCGGGTGTTTCATCATTCTCTGAGCCGACTGCAGCAAGTTCATCACCAATTTCTACCTCTTCTTCAGATAGTGCGCGTATCTCGGCTGAAAATGAACCGGTATCTTCCAGTGCTTCATCATCGTCGAGGCTGCGCAGGCCGCGGGCCGTTTGTTCCGAGTCGGCAATTCCAGGGTTCTCTGCGGCAAGCAGCTCCTCCATCTCAACCCTGAGTTCCGAAGTATCGAGCAGCTTGTCGGCAGCGGTGCTGTCGGTCAAATCCTGGACATTGAAATCGACGGTGGCGTCCTGCACCTCCTGTTCCTGTGGGTCTTCGAACCCGGCAAACAGTTCGTCAAAATCCTCTTCACCGTCGTCGGTACCCGCCGCAGAAGAGACGCCCTCGCTTTCAGGTGCGCTATCACCGAAGTTCAGATCTACACCGAGATCCTCCAGGTTCAGTTCTTCAGTAACCTCACCGCTCTCACTGAGTGCCTGTTCTATTTTGTTGCGAACTTCCTCCCGGTTTGCCGTCGGGCTACTGTCAGTGTCATCCAGCCCGGTATCAACCTCATCAAAACTGAAATCAAGCACCCCGTCATCATCGCCAGCCGCGGTGGGCGCCTCGTCACTGGCAAATAATGCATCACCCAGATCCAGATCTACGACGTTGTCATCACTCACCTCAACCGGCCCGTCGCCCTGGATGGCTGGCATTGCGTCACCACCGGCATCCGGAAATGCATCGCTCAGATCAATATCGACCATGCTGGTATCACCGCCAGGATCAGGAGAATCAGGCGTTCCCATGGCAAAATCCATTGGCGCCGACCCGGTCTCTTCAAGCTGCAAATCAAAATCATTGCCGGCCATCTGTGCCACTGCTTCACCAGCAAAAAGATCATCATCCGGACAAATCTGCTTGCCCATGATCACGATCTTTTCCCATTCTCCCGGATGCTCACTGCCAAGCAATTGCTGCATCGTGCTGGCCTTGTCACGGAATGCATTTTTGTTACCCCAAACAAAATATATCTCGAGCAACTTCATATGCAGATCGGTACGGGCGGGTTCGCTTTCCACGGCTGATGCGACCAGTTCCGCAGCCTGATCATACAGACCATAAGCCATGTGGAAATCTGCTTCTGCGATCGGATCAGCATGATCCAGTTTGACTCCGGTTTCGCCGGCCATCGTTTCGTCAAAAGGAAGCTCTTTTGTTTCAGATGTTCCTTCGGGAGCATCCCCGCCAGGCTCGGAAGGATCAAAGTCGACCGGTTTGAACGTGCCGGTGTCTTCAAAATACTCAACATCTTCGGTCGCGGATGCTGCTGCAGGAGCACTTGCCGTCTCAGGCCTCAGGGCCGTGACTTCCGGGCTGACCTCTTTGTCTTCGGAAGTAAAGGCATCCCAGCTCTCGTCTTCAGATGATTCACGGCCACGCAACACGACAAACAATGTGCCAAGCAAAGCCAACAGTCCGATGCCCAACCACGTCCAAAGATTGCTGAATAATCCCAGAATCTTCGCAATGAACCCAGGCTCGTCCGCGACGGCTACCGGTGGTTCAGCAACCGGTGCAGTGGTTGTGGTCGGAGCAGGCTGTGCAGTGGCCGTAGGGTCTGGTGCAGTCGAAGTGACGGCCGTGTCTACACCGGTGGTCGCGGCTTCCGGGTCAACATCGACACTGGTCGATGCCTCGTCAACAGCCGGCGTCGATACATCAACCGGATCCGTCGCCGCCGGTTCCATGCTTGTGGCAGAGACATCAACTCCAGTGTCGCCCTGTTCAGCGAGGCGCCGTTGTAAATCAGCGAGGTTGGAGTTTTGCAAATTCAACAGGCGCTTGGTTTCCTCAAGCTCCGCCCGCAGCTGATCGACTTCACCGCCAAGCTCTGCGTTGGCCGCTTGCTCCTGTGCCAGCGCGTCGCGGGTTTGATTGAGTTCATCAGCCAGGCCCGCACTTCCAGCACCCGTATCACCTTCTTCCGGTGCCACCAGGCGCAATCGGTTCGAAGCGGGTGCAGCCGTTCCTGCAGCCGCCGCCTTGGCAACACGTGAGGATCCTGCGCTACCACTGCGCCAGCTGGCGTTGTGATCGACCACGACACTGTTGGCCGCGGATCTTGCCAGCCCCCGAATCGTATCGGCAGTTGGAATCTGTAGCGTCGAACCTTCTTTGAGCAAATTGATGTTGCCCATGAAGGCATTCGGGTTAGCGTTATAAATGGCCACCATCATTTGATTGATACTGACACCGTCAACCATCGCACTCTTGGAAATATTCCAGAGATTTTCATTCCGACGCACCGGGCCGTAGCTTTCACCGCTGATGGCAACGGGTCGGTACGCTGACCGTGGTACGGGTTGCGGCGCAGGTGGTGAAGTCGGTCGAATGATCTGACCAGAGCTGGCAGACGGTAACGCTGCCGCGCTACGTGCGGTGTCGACCGGTGCTGCGACGGCTTGCTCGTTAAAAACAGGCGGGTCAAGCAACACTGTGTACTCCCGCAGCAACCGGCCACGATCCCAGACTGCTTCAATCAGGAAAGTGACAAACGGCTCCGAAATCGCCCGACTGGAGCGCACCAGCAGTACCGGTTCACCGGCACTGTTGCTGCCGACAGTAAAACTGAAAGTGTTCAGGTAAGCCGGCCGGTCAAGACCGTACCGGACAAACGTATCGGCACCGGCGACATTGGCCCGAAAGTTTTCCAGTTCCCTGGGCGAACTGACAGTCAGCGGTATTTCGGCGATCAATGGCTCGTTTAGCGCAGATTCAAGTTTAATATTGCCAAGGCCAAGTGCGCAGGCGCCCACTGACACCCACGAACAAATACCGATCACTAACAACTTGCGTAACATTCTATCGCCCCGGCATAACTGCCTTCAGAAAATGGCCAAACAGGTCACCAAAATTTTTCATTGTACCTGTTGATTATTTACCTTTAAATTTACTTCATCTAACTCATTAGTAAAATCGTGTAACTATAGCTTACAAATGATGTTTTACCAATATCTCCGCAATTTGGACTGTATTTAACGCTGCCCCTTTTCGCACATTGTCGGCTACCACCCAAAAATTCAGACTGCGTGGTCTCGAGATATCCCGTCTCAGTCTCCCCACGAAAACCGGATCGGTATCTGTCCCTTCCACAGCCGCCGTCGGATAACCACCAAATGCCTGGTCGTCCTTCAATGTGACTCCCGGTGCCGCGGCCAGCAGTTCTGCCGCTTCCTCAACGGATAAATCCCTTTCAGTCTCTACAGTTACAGCCTCCGAATGGCCATAAAACACCGGTATTCTCACTGCTGTCGGGTTTACCAGAATATCCGGGTCATTCAGGATTTTCTGTGACTCCCATACCATTTTCATTTCTTCACGGGTATACCCATTGTCCTGAAAATCATCAATATGCGGCCACGCATTAAATGCGATTCTCGGTTCGTCCGGCGCCAGGTCGAGAGGTTTTCCATTTAACAATAACGCAGTTTGCCTGGCGAGCATGTTAATTCCCTTGCGCCCGGCACCTGAGACTGACTGATAAGTCGCAACCTGAATATGCCGGACCCGCGCCGCATCATGAAGCGGCTTGACGGCCAGCATCAACTGCATCGTCGAACAATTGGGGTTGGCAATGATACCGCGTGTACGAAAATCCCCGACAGTATCGGGGTTCACTTCCGCAACCACCAGTGGAATTTCCGGATCGTTACGAAACTGTGATGTGTTGTCTACCACGACCGCCCCGGCATCAGCTGCCACCGGTGCGTATTCTGCCGACACTGACCCACCTGCCGAAAACAGGGCAATCTGCACGCCGCTGAAATCAAAGTCGCTCAAGACAGTGACTCTGTGGCTGCGACCATTGACACGGTAGGTTTTTCCCGCTGACTGCTCACTGGCCAACAAGTGCAATGATCCCAGCGGAAATTTTCGCTGTTCCAGAATTTGCACGATAGTCTCGCCAACCAGGCCAGTCGCACCCACTACGGCTACATCAATCGATTGTGGCAACGTTGACCTCACTCATTATATTCTGTCCCGGTAAAACCAGACTACAGTACCCATAATCCCGGTCAGGCCTGGCCCGGAATTGGCTTCAGTTTTGTATCCACATCAGTGTTCTGCGCCCGATTTCTAAGATAGTGATCCATCAGTACTATCGCGAGCATGGCCTCTGCAATAGGGGTGGCCCTGAGCCCCACACACGGATCGTGACGCCCATGGGTAACGACTTTAACCGGTTGCCCCTGATGGTCCACCGTATCGCATTCAAGTCTCAGACTCGAAGTCGGCTTGTAGGCGCTGCTTACCACAATGTCCTGCCCGGAGCTGATCCCACCCAGTGTGCCGCCCGCATGGTTGGTTTTAAACCCGGTCGGCGTGATTTCGTCCCGATGTTCGGTACCTTTTTGTTCGACCGAGGCAAAACCGGCACCGATTTCCACCCCCTTTACCGCGTTGATACTCATCATCGCGTGGGCAATGTCAGCATCGAGTTTGTCAAACACTGGTTCGCCAAGGCCGACGGGCACGCCTGTAGCTATTGTATCAACACGCGCTCCAATTGAGTCCCCGGATTTGCGCAATTGATCCATATATTGCTCTACTTCTTTGAGCCGCGATGGATCAGGGCAAAAAAACGGGTTGTCATAGGCACTGGCAGGATCGACCACATCGAAGCGCAGTGGCCCAATCTGCCGCACATAGCCGTAAATGTTAATTCCCGCCTTTTCTTGCAGATATTTGCGGGCGATACCACCGGCCGCAACGCGCATAACCGTCTCGCGTGCCGACGACCTGCCGCCGCCGCGATAATCGCGAAACCCATATTTCATGTGGTAAGTGTAATCGGCGTGGCCCGGGCGGAACTGGTCCTTGATACGACTGTAGTCTTTGGGGCGTTGATCCACGTTGTCGACCAGTAAACCGATTGGCGCGCCGGTTGTGAACCCCTCGAAAACCCCGGACAGAATGCGCACCTGATCGGGTTCCCGGCGCTGGCTGGTGTGACGGCTTTTGCCGGTGCGCCGGCGTTCTATATCGCCCATCAGGTCCGCTTCAGTCAGTGCCAGGCCCGGAGGACAACCGTCCACAACGATACCCAGCGCAGCACCGTGGCTTTCCCCAAAGCTGCTCACACAAAAACTCTTTCCAAATGAATTACCTGACACTTGTTTTCTCGCCTGTTAGCCGCTTGGTTGCGGCAATTCTGCCGCGCTGATGATAAATACACCCTCACCGCCGTGTTCAAATTCGCACCAGTGCAGCGGCAAGTGGGAAAACTCCCGTGCGGCCTGTGGCATGCTTTCGCCAACTTCCACAACGAGCACACCATCTGGTGTCAAAAACTCCCTCGCGGTTGCCACGATGCGACGAACCACAGCCAGACCGTTATCGGCTGCCAGCAAAGCGATTTCAGGCTCGTGTTGATATTCCTGTGGCAATTGTGCCATCGATGCGGCCGGCACATACGGCGGATTGCTAACGATAAGATCATAGCGGCGCCCGTCGAGTGCTGAAAACAAATCGCTTTCCACGAGAGTAACCCGCTCAGACACTTCGTGGAGGCCAACATTCTCGCGGGCGAGTTCCAATGCGTCTTGATCAATATCTACCGCATCGACCATGGCATCCCCAAACGCGTAGCTACAGGCAACTGCAATACAGCCGCAACCGGTGCACAGGTCCAGAATGCGGTGCGGCTCAGGGTTTTCAAGCCAGGGTGCGAAACGGTTGGCAATTAACTCGGCCAGCGGCGAGCGTGGGACTAACGCCCGTTCGTCCACGGCAAACCGCAGACCGGCAAACCAGGCCGTTCCCGTGAGGTACGCGGCCGGCACGCGTGTGTCGATGCGCCGGCGCAGAAGGTCCACAGCCGCATGACGCTCACCTGAAGTGACGCGGGACTGGTAGAAATAGTCGGGAACCGCGGGGTCCAGTGACAGGGCGTGGAACACCAGCGCTCTTGCCTCATCCGCTGCGTTGTCCGTGCCATGACCAAAAAAAACCCCTGCCGCACCCAGTTGGCTGCAACCCCAGCGCACCAAATCGCCGACAGTGCGCAGCGTGTCGATATCGTCGCTTAAATTCGTAATAATACTGTTCTTCATTTAATGAGGCAGGGATAATAACCGACCCTGACCCCTATTGTTATCTTCCAGTTGGAAATCTCTGTGAATTTTTTTACCAATAAACTGCTTGTCACCAGTCTGTGCCTGCTGGCGCTGGCCGGTGGCTATGGGGCCGCCCGTCTGAACGATCTCCGGACTGCGCCCCCCGCTGTACAAAACGCCACTGAACTCAATATACCGCGACCGCTCCCGCAGTTTGTGCTGATCGATCATGACGGGCAGCGGTTTACAAATGATAAACTGTTGAATCAGTGGTCTATCCTGTTCTTTGGGTTCACAAATTGCCCGGACGTTTGTCCCACCACTTTATCGGTATTAAAAAACGTTTACACCCACATTGTTTCACTCAAATCTGCAGTAGCGCCGCAAATCTATCTGGTCAGCGTGGATCCACAGCGCGATACTCCGGAAAAGCTGGCAAGCTATGTACAGTTTTTCCACCCCGGGTTTGTCGGTCTGACCGGATCAGAAGAAGCCATTGACGCTTTTGCCAACGCCGTCGGCGTCGCCCGCAACCGTGTACCACTCGAGCAGGGACAGTACACCGTCGACCATACATCGGCGCTGTTTTTTATTGATCCGGAGGGACGTACCGCGGCGATTTCGTCTGCACCTCACGTGCCCGGGATAATTGCCGATGATTTTCTCACCATCGCAGGAAAAAGATAAGATGCATCTTCTTCAAAGCCAACGGGTTCGGGTGTGCTGTATGGTCTGGCTGTTGGCCGCCTGTTCACCCGCTGCCGATGTCGTGATAGACGACGCCTGGATTCGTGCAGCGCCACCAGGTGCGCACATGCTGGCTGCGTACGGCACCATCACCAATCAGCGCGGCGATGAAATCGTTATTCAAGGGGTCGAAAGTGCTCAGTTTGCCAGTGTCAGTGTTCACGAGAGCCTTGA
This sequence comes from Gammaproteobacteria bacterium, assembly GCA_013002925.1. Taxonomy (GTDB): domain Bacteria; phylum Pseudomonadota; class Gammaproteobacteria; order Steroidobacterales; family SZUA-146; genus SZUA-146. The sequence continues at coordinate 9,907 of JABDLQ010000266.1, forward strand.
AATTAATGGCACCGCGACCATGCGCCCGGCCGGCGATTTGCGACTCGCCCCCGGTCAATCGATAGATTTGCGTCCGGGCGGTCTGCATTTCATGCTCATGGGGCCCACCGCCGAATTTGATCGCACGCAACAGGCCACCATACGCCTGTTGTTCGACGACGGGTCCGCGACCGAGCATCGCTTCAGCACCTCTGATCCGGCAACACCGACGCGGTGATGTCCCTGTTTACCTCGATACAGTCATGGTTGCCGCATCATTTGATCTCGCGTTTGACGGGCCGTCTCGCACGCAGTGAGTGGCGACCGTTGAAGCGGCTGCTGATCAGAAAAGTCATGGCCTGGTATGACATTTCCCTGTCAGATTTCGAATCCGGTGATCCTGACTCGTATGCGTCTTTCAACGCGTTTTTTACGCGCGCATTAAAGGCCGGAGCACGACCACTGGATGCACACCCCAATCACATCGTATCCCCCGTCGATGGCACGATTAGTCAGCTTGGCACAATTTCCGGCGAACGGGTCTTCCAGGCAAAAAACAAGGACTATTCGGCGTCGACTTTGTTGGGAGATGCGCAGCTTGCCACAATTTTTGCGAACGGTCTGTTCATCACCGCCTACCTTGCGCCTCACAACTATCACCGCATTCATATGCCCCTGCGTGGCATCCTGCGCTCTATGCAGCATATCCCCGGCAGATTATTCAGCGTAAACGCTGCGAGTGTGACGCATATTGATCAGCTTTTTGCGCGCAACGAACGTGTCGTGTGTACGTTTGATACACGCTTTGGACCAATGGCCATGATAATGGTCGGCGCGCTGAATGTCGGCAGCATTGAAACCTGTCATGCCGGAGTCATTGCGCCGCGCTCCAAAGCACAAACCCACAACTGGAGCTATGCCGCAGATGAAATCAAACCGTTTGACAAAGGCCAGGAATTTGCACGGTTTAACCTGGGCTCAACGGTCATCCTGATGTTTGCCGATGGCGGAGCACAATGGCTTGAACCGCTGTCCGCCGGCCAGACCCTGCTCATGGGTCAGCAGCTCGGTACGGGAATGCAATCGGGGTTTCGTGCTCTGGGGCTGGAGGCCGGGGGTCCATCCGCCTGACGGGCCGGGTAATGTCGCTGGCTGGCGGCAGACTTCATGTCCGGTGCCATGGATGGCGTCAGTCCTGATTGCGGTCAAACCGACCCGGATCAAAGACTGCAAACTGCGCCGGGCATATCAGCACACCAGATCCTGCGCCTGTACATCGCTTGCCTCAAGCAGCAGTGTAACGAGCGTCTCCAGACCGCGAGCATCCGTCTCACTGAATCGCGCGATTACCGGACTGTCAACATCGAGAACGCCCAACAAATTTCCTGCGCAGATCACCGGCACAACAAGTTCCGAATTTGATGCCCCGTCACATGCGATATGGCCATCAAAATCATGCACATTATCAACTATGACAGACTCCCTGCGCGCTGCCGCCGTTCCACACACCCCCGCGCCTGTTGGAATTCTTGTACACGCCGGTTTCCCCTGGAACGCACCTAACACCAGTTCCTGGTTGACGTTACGGTAGAACCCCACCCAGTTGATCTCATCGAGTTCCAGGAACAACAACGCGGCAAGATTGGCACAGTTGGCCTGGTAGTCCCGCTCACCATCGAACAGACCCGCGGCCTGTTGGTACAGACGATGATAGAAAGCATTTTTGTCTTGTTGCATTGCGTATCCCCGCAGCGGCGTCAGGCCAGCGGCCATGAAAAAGTCATTGCCTGGTCGATGCTGGCAAATCCGGCCGTCACCATCAATAACCTCTCAAACCCCAACGCAACACCGGAACATGCTGGCAAGCCACTGGCAAGTGCAGTCAAAAATCGTTCATCCACCGTCACCTCTGGTTGACCGCGCGCCAGTCGTCTGTGATTGTCGGTTGCAAATCGCTCCCTTTGCTCAACGGCATCACGCAGTTCTTCAAAACCATTGGCAATTTCTACGCCACGAATAAAAACCTCGAAACGCAGCGCATACCCGGGGTTCACCGGATCAAGTTTTGCAAGCGCTGCCTGTGCTTTCGGGTAATGGGTGATCACCGCCACATCAGTGGGCTGCAGGGTCGTTTGCAGACGTGACGCGAACAGCATATCCAGTAACTCCTGGCGCTCAAACGGACCATTACCCTGCAACCCTTCGTCGTGTGCAAGACGGCTCAACGTGGTGTTGTCCACGACATCGATATCAATGCCGAGCTCCCGCAAAAAAAGGTCGCGGTAAGTCAAAATCACAGGATCCTCTGCAGCACCGGGAACCGCGCATTCTGCCAACAGGTCCACGACTTCCGTTATCAGTTCGTGCATCGTGAAATCGTGCCGATACCATTCCAGTAACGTGAACTCGGGATTGTGCCTGCGTCCTGACTCACCTGCCCGAAATACCGGGCCAAGCTCAAAAATATCTGGTGCCCCACTGCACAGCAAACGTTTCATCGCGTATTCCGGCGACGTGCGTAAGTAGCGGCGCGGTTGATCATCTATGAGAAAACTGTCAATGGCAGGATCGGTCACTGCATGCTGTGACAGCACCGGGGTAGTGACTTCAAGTACATTCCGGGCAGCAAAAAATCGTCGTATGATGGTCGCAAGTTCGGCGCGCGCGTTCAGCGTAAGCGCTATATCGGTCATAGGTCAGCCACCTGGCGCAACACTGCGGTCAGTCTTTGACTCGCGATACATATTCCGCCGACCGCGTGTCGACGCGTATCAACTCACCTTCTTCAACGAACAGCGGCACCCGCACGACCGCACCGGTCTCAAGGGTGGCCGGTTTTACACCACCTTGGGCGGTATCACCGCGGACTCCGGGATCGGTTTCGGTGATCTTCAATTCCACAAAATTTGGTGGCGCAACCAGCAACGGAGAGTTATTCCACAAAGTGACGACGCAGACATCTTCTTCCTTGAGCCACTTTGACGAGTCACCAACAGCTGCGGCATCAGCCGCATATTGCTCGTATGTGTCAGGTACCATGAAATGCCAGAATTCACCGTCGGTGTACAGATACTGCATATCCGTTTCCATGACATCGGCAGCTTCCACCGATTCACCCGACTTGAATGTTTTGTCCACCACCCGGCCGGTTTTCAAATTGCGTATCTTTACGCGATTGAAAGCCTGACCCTTTCCCGGTTTGACGAATTCGTTTTCAACAATGGTGCACGGGTCATTATCGATAATGATTTTCAACCCTGATTTGAACTCATTGGTACTAAATGTTGCCATGCTTTTGTCGCTCTTGTGGTTCAGCCGATGGACGGGACGGGATATGCATGATACATGCTGTAACGGCTTACCGAAAATCCGCGGCCAGCAAATACTGCGGACGCATTGTCCTTGCGAGCTGTCGACCTGATGTGCACGCCGTGGCAGCCGCATGATTTTTGACATTTCTAAGTAGCGGGAACACCCGCTATACTGTTAAATCAGGTAATTATGGCGGCCGCCTTATCTGTCACTGCGGCTGTGAGGCAATACCGGGTTATTGCAGGTAAATCTGGCTATGGTGACGAACCGGTCTGCCCGGGACAGTGCCTGTGCCCACCTTTACCGCGCCGCCCATGACGTTCAAGGAAAACACAGATGAACCTTCATCCCGTCCCGATTGCAGTTTTCAGCAGGCGCCCTGATGATGCAGAGGCAATCAGCCAGACCCTGCGCAACGCAGGGTGTATGGCAAATTGCATCATTTTGCCCGATACCCTTGAGTTTGGTGAACAGATTCGCACTCACCGGCCCGTACTGCTGTTTGTGTTTGACAAAGATGTCTCCTCGCCACGGTTTAAACATGTTATCGAGATGAAAAACAAGCACTTACCAGATGTTCCGGTGCTGGCTGTGCAGGCGCGCGTGACGGAAGAAAGCATCGCTGCTGCCATGGAAGCGGGCGCCAGTGATCTGGTGTCGATGGGTAACAAGGCGCGTTTGCAAGCGGTTGCAAAACGCGAAATTCTGCATTGCCAACAGTCGCGTCAATTGCATGAGACGGAAGAGTCGGCTCATCATCTTGAAGAACAGATCGCTACCCTGGTCAAAGAATCTCCGGACGCTCTGCTGCATGTCCATGAAGGCATCATCATTGCCATCAATCCCGTGTTAGTGGAGTTTCTGGACTATAACTCCGAAAGCGATCTGATCGGCACTCCGGCACTCGATATTTTCGACGCAAAAGGACATGCCGCCTTCAAAGGCGCGCTGGTTGCATGTTCAAAACGTAACTGGAGCGGCCATACGCTCGAACTGAAAATGCTCTCAAGTGACAGCACTACGTTGCCGGTTCTTGTCGAACTTGAAAATGCAATGTTCGATGATGAACCCTGTGTGCGGGTCAGCATAAAGCCCAATAAAATTCGCGATCAGCGCGTTCCCGTACAATTTGACGGCGAAGGTGAGCAGCATCCGCTGACCGGTTTTTACCGGCGTCGGCGTTTTCTCGCTGAGATGAAAGGACGCCTGGCACAAACCTCCCAGGCCGGGATTTGGGTTCTGGCGTATATCAAGCCCGATAATTTTCACCGGGTGCGCGAACAACTGGGGCCGATTTCCAGTGATGATCTGCTCCTTGAGTTTGCCAAAATCCTGCAGGGACACGCGCGCAAAAGTGACCTGTACGGCCAGTTCGGAGGCGACATTTTCATGGTGCTCATGCCTCGCGGAACGCTGCGGGACGCATCAGCCTGGGCAGAGAATTTGCGCAACGATCTCAAAGATCAGTTGTTTGAAATTGGTGACAAGTCACTCTCGATCAGCTGCACAGCCGGTCTGGCACCCTATCGACCGCAAATTGATGAGATATCCGACCTTGTGCTGCGTGCGCAGGGTGCCTATCAAAAAGGCCATCGGCGCGGTGGCGACAAAGTCTGCCAATCGGAGGAACAGGTCGAGGATGGGGAACGTCCCGAATCGGATGCGTTGTACGTTCAAAAAATCAAGACTGCCTTGATGCGCGATACTTTCAGACTGGTGTTTCAACCAGTGGCCAGTCTCGACAATCAGGCGCAGCAATTATTTGATGTGCTGTTGCGCATGACAGATGAGGACAACCGCGAATTGATGCCCAATGTATTTTTGCCGACAGCGAAACGCAATGGGTTAATGAAAACGATTGACCGCTGGGTGATTGCCAATGCCATAAAATTTTGCAAGCACCAGGCGACTCGCCAACTGTTTGTGCGACTCTCGTACCAGTCAATCGGCGACATTACTTTGCCGGACTGGATAGCCGGACAAATGGAACAGGTGGGCATTGATCCTCAGCAGTTAATTTTTGAGGTCACCGAATCCGACTGTGAGAATCATTTGCGCGAAGTCAAGGAACTCACCTCGCGCCTGAAAGCTGCACAGTGCCGGGTTGCCATTGAGCACTTCGGCGTCGGTACACGTCCACTACAAATTCTCGAACACGTAGTCACAGATTTCGTAAAAATTGATGGGTCGCTAATGGAGGGCCTGGTCACCAATGAACGATTGCAGCGAAAAATAAAGTCATACGTGAAAGTCGCGACAGGTAAAAATATTGCGACTGTTGCCGAGCGTGTCGAAGATGCAAATACGATGGCTGTGCTGTGGCAAATCGGATTTCAATATATCCAGGGCTTCTATGTCCAGGGGCCTGAAGAAATCGTGCTCGGCAGCTGATCACGCCTGTGATAATGCATTGCACCATATCAATAATCAGACGTTAAACGGAGGATATTGAGCTTAAATTACCAGCGTTGCTTAAAAGTGAGAGTCCGGTCATGGTTCTGCGGCAATGGATACGCGAAAATACACTTAACAGAATCTGAACGATTCGTGTAGATGACTGTTTATAGCGGAATTCAAACATTGGAACTGTCCGTCAGAGAAAAATCCCCGAAGCCAACAACGGGATTTTTATGGCTCTGGCCGCAGATTTCAGTTGTTGACAGTTAAATCGGATGGAACTACGCAAGGTTGGTGTAACGGTGTCCAGCAGACAAACGCTTTATTTAATGCTTATAAACGGGTGGCCACGCGGAAGTCGCGTTTTGAGACTGGTCGCCTGGTCTTTGACATTCGGCTCTGTGTTCCTGTTTGCCCAATCCTATGCCCTGTCAATTCAGAATATTGAAATCAATAGCGCTCTTGGTCAACCGCTTGACGCAGTAGTACATATCTCTGCAGCACGCGGCGAATCACTGCGCGCCTCCTGCATCACCATTCATCCTGGCAGTGACGCCGCATTACCGGCTATTCGTGGTGTGCAACTGTCATTGAGCCGCAACCTCAACCCGGGTACGCTGCGGCTCCGCAGCCGCTCCCCCATGCGTGAGCCCATGAGCGAACTGGTGGTACGGGTTAATTGTCCCGGCGCACCGAAAATTCAGCGCAGTTTTCTGGTCATGCTGGATCCGGTGCAAGTTGCAGACGGCGCACCTGCCTATGCCCAAAACACCCCTGCGCGGACCGCTCTGCAAACGTCCGGTTATGCAGTCAGCTCGTCCGATAATCGTATTCGCGTGGTCAGCAGTTCACCACTGTCCAGCAGTGCGCAGCCGGTCGTTCCGGGCGGCCGCTACATGGTGGCTAACGGCGAAAGCCTGTCCACTATTGCGGCACGGGTAGAAGGTCGAGCTTCCGGCACCGTGTGGAGTTGGGCAGCCACGATTCAAAATGCCAATCCCCAGGCATTTTTAAATGGTGACCCCAACAACTTGCTAGCCGGCTTCGAACTTTATATCCCCGGGGCAATCAAACAGGGTCTGTCAATCCGCCAGATACGTAACGGTGCTCAGACAGAGTCCGCGGTTGTGGCTCAAAGCGACTCCTCCACTGGCGCAGGGGTGTCGGTTTCCGATAGCAATGAACGCGGATTATCGTTTGCAGAGCGTTCGCTGGCCGCCGCCGTACAACAGGAGCAGGCACGCACAATCCAGGACACACCGAACGCCATGCAGGTACCACAAAATGCAGCCATCGGTATGGTTGCCACAGCACCCGACACATTCATGATGGCTACCCGTTTTTCGCGCCTGTCAATGGCGCGTCTGGAGCAGCGTAAGGCAGGTCTGATACAGGCCCTGCCGGTCGGCGTTACTGAGTTGGTCAACAAGATGCAGGCCAAGGACGCGCCCCCGGAGCAGGAACAGGCCAACGATCCGGCACCCGTAGTGCCCAGCGACCCCAAACCTGCTGCCGCGGTCGTTACTTCTACCGTCACGCGGCGTGTGCCCTGGATGCAAGGTATCGGTTTAATGCTGGTTTCGTTTCTCGCTGGATTTGCATTATCCTCCCGCCGCAATCGCCAGAAAGCCGAAAACGAACATGTAGTTGATGCCCACGAGGCGCGCTTTCGGGAGCGCGTTAAAAACGATCATCAAAGCATTACCGCAAGAGTCCTGGGTGCCATCACACCAGGCAGTGGCATCGTCGTAAGCGAGGGTCCTGCTGATCACCCGGCTGCGCAATCACAACCGGCAGAGCCACCTGTTACCACAAATACTGCCGGCACGGTCCCAACGGATAAAAAGGTCGATAATGATTTTGGCACCACCGTTACCGAGATTGAAGATGTCCAGGACCCCTTGAACCCCAGCACAAGTCACACATTAACCACGATAGACCTCGAACTTCTGGAGCAGGACTATGCTGCACAGGAAAAAATGGGGCTGGAGGACATCGCCAATGCGGGTCAGGGTAACCAAACCGAATTGATTAATGCCCGGTTGGATCTGGAGCTGCCGAACGAATTCGAGACAACGGCAGATGGCGCTGACATGACCGACAGCATCAACTTTTCCGCCGAACTTCCAAGCCTGGATTTTGACATTGGCGACACCCGTGACGCGGACCACCATGATGAACTCACCGCCAGCACTGAAGTACATGATGCCGGTGCGGAATTTGATGCAGCTCTTGAAACATTTGTTGCTAATGAGTTAGAACCGGAAGCAACGGATAGCATTGACGTCGAATTTGAACTGGATGACGAGCAGTTTACAGCGACATCAACCCGTGACTCTGAAGAGTTTTATCACCTGGAAACCTCGAGCATTATGGATGTCGATGAACTGGCATTTGAACAGGAACTGGAGGACGAGACCAAGATCCTGAATTTTCGTCAGCGCAGCCTCAAAACCGGCACAGATGATGCCAATAACGACGACGAATAGCTCTCAAATCAATAGCCCTTCCACGCCAAGCTCTATTGAAAAAATAGTCTGCGCCAGGAGCGCAGCGATGCGGCGATGTTCCTTGACCGCTGGCGGTATCCGGAGCGTGCGACGGAATCGCGGCTAAACCGCCGACTGCTCTGATCTGCACACCGCACCAGTTCGACACACAGCCCGTTGGCAAGAATCCTAGTCTTTTACCTCAACGCTCAACCGGGTAACCTTTCGGTAGTTTTTCGGTAGCAGCGCACCACGTCGGCCACGTTGCCCGATGTATTTTTCCTGATCCGCGGGGCGTAGGGACATGAATCGCGAACCGCAGTGGACTTTCAGCACATCGTCTCCGACCAGAATCGCCATACTCAGCATGAACTCTTCTCCGCTGATGACGTTTTTGGGAGGGATTGATAGTATTTTATTTCCTTTACCCTTGGCCAGCTCAGGCAATTCTTCAAGTGGAAAAATCAGCAGTCGCCCCGCGTTACTGACCGCAGCAAGCCAGCTCTCCTCATCTGGCTCAACCGGCCTTGCAGGTACGACGGTAGCTCCCTTGGGCACCGTCAGCACCGCTTTGCCCGCCCGGTTACGGGAATAGAAATCATCAAGCTTGCCTACGTATCCGTATCCTGCACTGCTGGCCAACACATAACGCTGCTGCGCGGTGCCCATCATTACGGCCCGGAACTGGGCACCGTCAGCCGGTCTGAATCTCCCGGCCAATGGCTCACCCTGACCGCGTGCTGACGGCAAAGTGTGTGCAGGCAGCGTATAGGCTTTGCCCCGGCTATCGAGAAACACCACCATTTGGTTGCTCTTGCCACGTGCCGAAGCCAGGTAGTTATCGCCGCTTTTGTAGCTTAACGTTGTGGCATCGACTTCGTGGCCGCGCGCGGCGCGCGCCCAGCCCCGCTCGCTCAAGATGACGGTTACCGGTTCGCTTGGAATCAAATCAGTTTCATCAATTGCCTTTGCCGGTTCGCGTTTGGCGATGACGGTGCGTCTTTCATCACCGTATTTTTCGGCATCCTCTGTCAGTTCTTCCTTAATCAGCCGCTTTAATCGAACCTTGCTTTTTAGTAAGGTCCGAAGCGCTTTACCCTCTTTCTCAAGCTTGCTTTGTTCCGTTCGAATTTTAATCTCTTCCAGGCGCGCCAAATGACGCAATTTGAGCTCAAGAATCGCTTCCGCCTGGATGTCGCTGAGTTTGAAACGCTTGATGAGTACCGGTTTCGGCTCGTCATTCTCACGTATGATGGCGATCACTTCGTCGATATTCAAAAACGCAACCATCAGACCGGCGAGCTGATGCAATCGCTTGTCTACTTTATCGAGTCGCCATTCAAGACGCCGCACGACCGTGTCCATGCGAAACCTGAGCCACCTGCTCAGCAAAGACTTCAGGTCCATGATGCGGGGTCGGCCATCAAGATCAATTACATTGAAATTGACCCGGGTGGTTTTTTCCAGATCGGTAGTGGCAAACAAGTGCAACATCAACGCCGTTTTATCCACCCGGTTGGAACGCGGAATGACGACAATGCGAATCGCACTCTCATGATCCGATTCGTCGCGCAGATCTTCAACCATTGGTAACTTTTTCGCGCGCATCTGCGCCGCAATTTGCTCGAGTATCTTGCCCGGTGACGTCTGGTATGGCAGCTCTGAAATCACAATATTGCCATCTTCCACCACATATACGGCACGCATACGCACGGAGCCGGTACCGGTTTCGTACAACTCCAGCAATTCCTCCTGATCGTTGATAATTTCACCACCACTTGGAAAATCCGGCGCCTTGATGTGTTTGCACAACTCCCTGACGGAAGTTTTTGGTGCATCCAGCAACCGCAGACAGGCACTCACCACCTCGCGCATATTATGCGGCGCGATATCCGTCGACATACCCACCGCAATCCCGCTCGCGCCATTGAGTAGTACATTGGGCAGGCGCGCCGGTAACAACTGCGGTTCAGACAAGGTGCCGTCAAAGTTAGGCTGCCAGTCAACCGTGCCCTGGGCAAGCTCGGCCAGCAATGTAGCGGCATAAGGCATAAGTCGGGATTCTGTGTAGCGCATCGCTGCAAACGATTTGGGATCATCCGGGGACCCCCAGTTTCCTTGCCCGTCGACGATCGGGTAACGATAGGAAAAGGCCTGCGCCATGTGCACCATGGCTTCATAGCAAGC
>JABDLQ010000297.1 GCA_013002925.1 Gammaproteobacteria bacterium
GAGCTGCTGATTACTTTGGTGATTCTGGGTATTCTGGTGGCGATAGCGGTTCCCAACTACACGGGCAGAGTCATCAAAGCCAGTCGCAGTGATGCTACTGGTGCCCTGCTGGCGCTCGCGGCAGCACAGGAAAAATTTTACCTCAAAAATAATGCGTATACGGACACACTTGCCGACCTCGGCATAACTACCACCGCAGAGAAGAAATATGATCTTGCCATCACGTTGCCAGGCGCTGGCGGATTTGTAGCGACTGCAACACCGGCAGATGAAAGCCCCCAACTGGCCGACAGCGACTGTCAGAGTTTTTCCATTGATCACACCGGGCGCAAACTGGCCACTGATGGCGATTCGGGCGATACAACCGGTAAATGCTGGTAGCTCACGCACTGACGATTGGCCAGCGCTGCGGCGAAATGTGAACTGACTCACGGCCATAAATCCGCAAAAAATATAATCTTCCCCCTTACTCTCGATCACTTGTGTGGCTTTTTACACAAGCGTATGTATTTGCCTGACACTGTTGCATGAACCTATGAAAAACTCCGGATTCACATTAGTCGAGCTTTTGATCACGATAGTGGTTATCGCCATTGTTACATCGGTTGCGGTGCCAAGCTATCAACAGCATGTCTTGCGATCGCAGCGCGGGGATGCAACGGCAGCACTTTTGCTTATCGCCGCCCAGCAGGAAAAGTGGTACCTGCAAAACAATACTTACAGCACCAGCCTCACCGACCTTGGTGTTACCGATACCGCAAACAAGTTTTACACTTTATCTATCGACTCTGCAGACAGTTTCCAGTTTGTTGCGACAGCGTCTGTCGATAGCACGGGTCCGCAAAAAGCAGACAAAAAATGTAAGTCTTTTACATTGGATTCAGCAGGTGCCCGAACCGCAAAAGACAGCGACAATGCCGACAACAGTGACTACTGCTGGTAGGCACAGCACTGTCAACTGTGACCTGGGTCACACTTCTCTCTCTGTCATGTTTCTTTGGTATTAAATGGCGCTGGACGTGTGCGCAATATCAGTTTGCAACGTCGCAATTACCTGCCCGAATTACGCCGCTGGTCCGAAAAGATTTACGGCTCATCGGTAACTGGCTGCGCTGAGACAAAGCATCTGTCATTGTAAGTGCGTTAGATACCAATCGAGACCGATACTCATGCCAACCCGCCTTAACCACAACGCACAACAGCAGGGCTTCTCCATGATGGAAGTTCTTGTGACCGTGGTCATACTCTCCGTAGGAATGCTCGGGATAGCGGCCCTTTATGTTGAAAGCCTGAAGTCGGGTCAAACCGCTTTGGCGCGCACCAAGGCAATCAACCTTGCCGCAGATATGGCAGATCGAGTTCGCGTCAATCGCGCTGGAGAAAGTTTTTATAACGTGGGTAACGCTGCTGCAGGGGCGACACCTGTTGCCCAATGTGGTGCACGCAACACCGTTGCAGCCGAAGAATGCACCGCCGAGGAGATGGCGGCTTACGACATCTGGCTTTGGAAAACAATGATTGGCAACTCTACAGTCGCCACCGCGAGACAGAGTGGCCTGGCAAATGCCAGCGCATCGATTGTACGCGATGCATCGACATTACCGATTACATTTACGATTCAAATTGCGTGGTCCGACAGAGACGACAATCAGGACTACACGCTCTCCTTTGCACTTTAGGCCAACTATGATGTTTACCTTCAAACAACAGCGCGGATTTAACCTGGTTGAGCTCATGATTGCCCTGGTCGTGGGTTTGTTTCTGGTTGCAGGAGCTCTGCGCATTTACACTCAGAGCCAAACGGCAATACAGGTCAATGAAAGTATTGCACGCATTCAGGAAACCGCCCGTTTTGCCATGGGCATCATTGAAAAAGACGTCAGGGCTGCAGAACTTTGGGGACGAACCAACAATCCGCTCGCGATCAATGGTAGTGGCGAGCCGGCTGCTGCAGATATTTACGGAGTTACGTCACATTGCGAACCCAATTGGTCCGTTCATGTTGCCCGGGCGATTGAAGGTGCAAATAATTCAAACCCCTATGCAGGTAGTTGTATTCCTTCCACCGCGTATCAGCCAGGCTCGGACGTGCTGGTCGTGCGCCACGCTGATGAAGTTGAAGTAGCGACCGCTGATCTGCAACCCGGTGTAATTTACTTGCGCTCAAACTCCAACTTCGGACAAATATTCGTGGGCACGACCGAACCGACCAACGTCTCCGTGGACGCGGTCAACAACGCATTGGTGTCAGTCGCTTACTGGATCTCGAATCGCTCCGACAACGACCCGTCCGTGCCATCACTGCGGCGATCGTTTCTTGGCGCTGTTGGCGGTAACCCGACCATCATCAATGAAGAGGTGATCAGTGGAGTAGAGGATATGCAGGTTCAGTACGGTATAGATACGACCGGGGATAACTCCGTCAATACGTATGTAGATTTTGATGACGTGACCAACACCGATGCAATTATGGTAGCGCGCGTCTGGATCCGGGTTCGCGCTGAAAATGCAGAAATGGGTTTTAAGGATGATGCCACGTTTATCTATGCAGACAGTCGCTTCAGAGCCCTCGACATCGCAGGCGGCGCTACTGTCGACGCGGATATCGAGAAATATCGTCGCGTTCTGGTTACCAAGACAATGGAGCTGCGCAATCGTCGGGCTGATCGGTTGACCGTAGCGGCGGCAGCGCCATGAGATCCGTTCACTGCAAAGCTGGTCAATCCGGAGCCGCGCTGGTCGTTGGACTGATGTTATTACTCATCCTGACAGTATTTGCGGTCAGCGGCATGTCGACTGCCACACTCGAACTGGTGCTGGCGGGTAACACCCAGTTCTCGGAGAATGCTTTTCAGGCAGCCGAGTCAGCTATTGAAGCCGAATTTTTGCAGGGGCCTGCCACACCGGACACTGACCGCGAAAATGAATTCGAATTTGAGGCACATACCGATGCCACGACGGTCGTCTCATTTGAGCGCACCACTTTTCCACCGGATGGTTATTCCCTGACACAATTTTCGGCTGATCACTACCTGATAACCGCGACGGGTACGTCCGGCAAGAACGCCCGATCTGTCAATCAGCAAGGCTTCCTGGTCGTCATTCCCTCGTCCAGCACGGAATAAACGCGACTCAGGCAGCAGGCTTATTAACAAATGAGTCGAGGATTACGGCTACCGCACCTAAAAATATGCAGCTGTCGGCCACATTAAACGCCGGCCAGTGAAAGGTTCCATAGTAAAAATCCAGAAAGTCGATTACATGGCCATAGAGCAGGCGGTCGATCACATTGCCCAGAGCACCACCCAGAATCAGGGCAAGACCAGCACCCAATAATTTATTGCGCCCTTTTTCCAGACGCATGATCCATATTGTAATCACAGCACTCACAGCAAACCCAAGCACGATAAAAAAAGTTTTCTGCCAGCCGCCGGCATCCGCAAGAAAGCTGAATGCCGCTCCTTCATTGTGTAACCTCGTTAAATTGAAATGTGGGAACACGGCCTGATAGCGACCATATTCGAAGTTATCGATGATCCACTGCTTGGTCCATTGATCCAGGCCCAGCACCAGGCCAGACAGTAAAAACCACGGGGACAGTCGCCAGCTTGTTTTTGATGGCGTTGCGGTCATGCGTAGTTTCTCCGCTCACCAGCACCATCAACATTACTGATGCAGCGCGCACAGAGTGTGGGGTGTTCGGTATCGGCACCTACCTCGGCACGGTGGTGCCAGCAGCGGGCGCACTTTTCATGCGTCACCGCCGTTGCCTTGATCCACAGCTTGCCGGCCAGATCTTCTTCCGCTGCAATACTGTCAGTCGTACGTTGGTCTGCCGGGGCAATACGGGCATCAGAGGTAATCAGCACAAAGCGCAACTCGGTGGCAATTGTCTCAAGTTCCTCCTGCAGCCCGGCATCACAATACAAGATGACTTCAGCTTCCAGAGGTGAACCAATATTGCCACTGACGCGTAAAGTCTCCAGTGCTTTTTTGACCTGATCGCGTACGGCAATTATGCGGTCCCAGGCAAGATTGTCATCAATTCTTGCGGCCTCGTGTTGATACCACGTCGACGTCATCACAGTCGCTGCCCGCTCCCCCGGCAACGCCTGCCAGAACTCTTCAGCCGTAAAGCACAGAATCGGTGCCAGCCACCGCACCAGATATTCGGCGATATGCGCCAGGGCCGTTTGCGCCGAACGCCGGGCATGACTGGTGGTCGGCGTCGTGTACAACCGATCCTTGATGATGTCGAGGTAAAAACCGCTCATGTCCACCACGCAGAAATTGTAGATTTTCTGATAGACATGGTGAAAACGATAATTCATGTACTCATCGTGCAGTTCTTTTTGCAGATCGCCGGCCCGCTTCACCGCCCAGCGATCCAACGCCACCATCTCGTCAATGAGCACCGCATCCGTGTCAAGATCGAAACCGTGAGTATTCCCCAACAAAAAACGGGCCGTGTTGCGCATCCGGCGATAAGAGTCTGAAATACGTTTTAAAATTTCTTCGGACACGCTCATTTCATTGCGATAATCAGCAGCCGCCACCCACAGGCGCAAAACGTCGGCACCAAGGGATGAAAACACCTCTTGCGGTGCAATCACATTGCCCAGTGATTTGGACATTTTGTGACCCTTTTCGTCAACGGTAAATCCATGGGTCAATACAGTTTTGTAGGGTGCTTTACCGTACATGGCAACCGATGTCAGCAGTGAACTTTGAAACCAGCCGCGGTGCTGATCCGAGCCTTCAAGATACAGATCAACCGGCCAACCCAGTTCATCCCGACGGGACCCCACACAGTAGTGCGCGACACCCGAATCAAACCAGACATCCATCGTGTCTGTTACTTTTCGATAGGTGCTACTGTCGTCTCCCAGCAAAGTTGCCGGATCCAGGTCAAACCATGCATCGATGCCATCTTTTTCAATCAGTAACGCCACTTCCTCAAGCAGTTCCAGGGTGCGAGGATGCAAGGCATCGGTGTCACGATGAATGAATAGCGTAATGGGTACACCCCAGGTGCGCTGCCTTGATACGCACCAGTCGGGCCGACCTTCCACCATACCGGTAATACGTTGCCGCCCCCAGTCAGGGACCCACCTCACATCGTTGATGGCCCGCAACGCGTCACTGCGCAGACCAGCCTCATCCATTCCCACAAACCACTGGGGTGTGGCCCTGAAAATGACCGGTGACTTATGCCGCCAGCAGTGCGGGTAACTGTGTTTATAAGGCTCGTGATGCAACAACGCGCCGCGCGCCTCCAGCAGCTCAACGATTTTTTCATTCGCTTTAAACACATGCTGATTGGCAAAATGTTCGACCTCGGCGGTAAAGCAGCCGTTGTCGCCAACCGGATTGTCCATGGGCAAATCGAATGCCTTGCCAACTTCGAAGTCTTCCTGTCCGTGTGCCGGAGCGGTGTGCACGGCCCCGGTTCCGGCATCGAGCGTGACGTGATCGCCGGTAATGACAGGCACCTGACGGTCCGGCAAAAACGGATGCTGCAGCTGGATTCCGGCCAGCTGCTCACCGGTGACAGTAGCAAGCTCCGTATAGTTGGTATCACCCAGGCGCGCCAGCACGCTGGTTACAAGCTCGGAGGCCAGTACCAGTCGCTCCTCCGGAGACTGTCGTTGCACAATCGTATAGCTGAACTCCGGATGCAGCGCGACGGCCTGGTTGGCCGGAATCGTCCAGGGCGTGGTTGTCCAGATCGGAATAGATACCGGACCTGTACCACCGGTGTCGCCGACCAACCGATCGAATCCGGCCTCATCCACCACCGCAAAGCGCACGTCGATTGCCGGAGACACCTTATCCATGTATTCGACTTCAGCTTCCGCCAGGGCACTGTGGCAATCCAGGCACCAGTGCACGGGTTTGTACCCCTTGTACAAATGGCCGCGCTCGATGATTTTTGCAAACGCACGAACCTGGTCTGCTTCGTATTGCGGATCAAGCGTTCGATACGGATTCTCATAGTCGCCAAGCACACCCAGGCGCTTAAACCCGATCATCTGATCCTTGATTTGTTTTAGTGCATAGGCACGACAGGCTTTGCGAAACGCTTTGCTATCAAGTTTGCCACCGACCCGACCGTATTTTTTTTCCACCTGGTGTTCAATGGGCAAGCCATGGCAGTCCCACCCCGGCACATACGGCGCATCAAAACCTGCCAGCGTGCGACTGCGCACGATGATGTCCTTAAGCGCCTTGTTCAACGTGTGGCCAATATGGATGGCACCGTTGGCGTACGGTGGCCCGTCAAGTAACACAAACCTGGGACGCCCACGGCTGGCCTCCCGAATCGCGCCATAAAAGTCCTTGTCGTACCACTCTTTCAGCATCGCAGGCTCACGCTGTGCCAGATTTGCTTTCATGGCGAACGTGGTCTTTGGAAGGTTCAGGGTTGATTTGTAGTTCTTGTTACTGCTCACGTGTATTCCGTTTTATAAAGTAATAGCGGCAATTTTCAGAGGCTGACTTTACCATGATGATGTGGTTTAGCTGGCAATTTTTTTAAGCGCTGCGCGTGCCTGTGCCTCATCCAGGTGCATCTGACTGACCATCAATTCTACTGTGGCAAAATGCTCTTCTTCACGTAATTTGGCGATAAATTCAACATTGAGGCGGCGTCCGTACAGATCACCGTGAAAATCCAGCAGGTGGGCTTCAAGCAGCGCTTCACCGCCGCCAACGGTCGGTCGATAGCCAAGATTGGCCACGCCGTCAATCGGACCCGCGGGGTGCGCACCATACACCCGCACGGCAAAAATACCGGTCAGGGGCAAACTGTTGCGGCGTGGACGGATGTTGGCGGTCGGAAACCCAAGGGTGGCCCCAAGGTGTTGTCCATGCACCACGCGTCCGCTCATTGCGTACCGCCGGCCGAGCATCTGTGCCGCCGCATCGAGATCGCCAGCCAGCAAATGCTCGCGAATCGCCGTGCTGCTCACGCGTTGGTGATCAACCTGAACTGACGACATCTCATGCAATTCAAAGCCGTATTTTTGCCCCGCTTCCCGCAACATTCTGACATCGCCTTTGCGCCCTTTTCCAAATTGGAAATCGTCGCCCACATACAGCAGCTTCACATTGAGCGCGGCAACCAGCACTTTCTCAATAAACTCCTCGGCGGTCATATTGGCCGTTGAGTGTGAGAACGGCTCAAGATACAGAACGTCAATCCCGGCCAGCTTGATCTGCTCGTACCGTTCCCTCCAGGTGGAAAGGCGTCCTGGTGTCTCGCCACGCTGCCCAAAAAACTCACTTGGCATCGGTTCAAAACTCATCACGCAGGATGGCAGACCCAGGCGCCGGCTCTCTTCGCACACCAGTGCAATCAGCGCCCGATGACCCAGATGAACGCCATCATAGTTGCCAATAGTGACCACGGAGCCTGCGCGCAATTGCGCACACGCATCAAACCGGCGCAATAGTCTCAATGCTCCGATCCCCCCGGTGTTGTCCCATTATCTGACCGGCGGGACGGTGGATGGATCAGCTCCCGCGGACGCATGCCGGTTAAATAAAGAACGGCAAAATAGATGATGATGCTACCAGCGATTAAACCGGCAAGCCGGGTGACACGTG
>JABDLQ010000301.1 GCA_013002925.1 Gammaproteobacteria bacterium
AGTACATCTGGTTTGATGGTACCACCGGTGATGCAAACTACGTGGATACCGTTTTCCGACGTCCGCCAGACTTTCCTGACTGGATTTCGAGCGGAATAGTACAACCGGCGGCTTTTCGCGTCAATGGCGCTGATGTAGCTGGCATACCGGAGCCCGGTACGCTCGTGTTGATCGGCTTTGGCATGGTCGGTCTGGCCATCACACGGCGACGTCGCAGCTAAGTTTAAGCAACAGCGATGCTGACACAATGAGGCCCTGCGAGAGCGGGGCCTTTTTCGTTGTCAGGTAGCGTTCGTGTTGGGCCAATATGCGTTTGTGGCTATGGGGTTTGCAAGCATTGTTCAACACCGTTTCAACAGGCTTTAGTCAGCACAGGTCTGACGTCTTGTTTTCGGACCCGGACTTATCACGCTTAAGCGCGCTGATTGCTACACTAGCCCCATCAGTCAGCGCCCGGCACCCGCGATTCATGCCCTGGCTGAGGATGCCCGGGCTTCAGGGTGCAGGAGTGCACGCATTGGCACTGGGACCCGGTGGATTGGTAAACGCGGCGGCGAAGTTATTCGGCGGGGCACCAAAATCAAGAAAGTTGATCACCCCGTCTCCATCCAGGTCCACGTCGTCATTAAAATTGGCATCACCTGTCGTTGCACCAAAAGCATCTGAAAACGGTGCCAGGTCCAGGAAATTGACCACGCAGTTATTGGTGTAGTCAAAATCACAGGCGTTTCCATGGCCATCACCGTTGGAGTCGCGCTGGTCGGCATTGGCTACTTCGGTGCAGTTGTCCATGTCGTCGGTGATTCCATCCTCATCGGTATCGGGGCTTACCAGGTTGTCGATGGTGGCGCGGATGACAAAATCGCCGCTCACTCCCAGGGTCTGAGACTGAAACCAGAATAACACTCCAATATCTGCAAGGATGAAGTTTGCTGTCGCATCGATAGTGCCATCCAGGTCGGTTGCCACACTGGGCAGTCCGCTGTGTGTAAACTCAAGGCCGACACGAAAGGGCCCATCGACAAGTACCGGTGATAACGAAAAGTCGATCTCCTGTAGGTTGACGTTTGATCCGGTAAGAGAGACGGTACCGGTAAACAACAAGGGGCCTGGAACAGTGCTGCCGGCAGAATCGTCCCAGATGTTTATACCAACGTCGCGAGTCTCCACTGCTCCGCCAAACAGGAGGCTGATGGTTTCGATGATACAGGGACAGCCGATTTGCGGCACGAATCGCGCCGCGGCCATTTCCCCCGCGACAAATCCGCCCTGAAATGTGACGGTCGCACCGCTGGCAAAGCCATCATTTTGCAATGTCTCCTGCGCAGGAAAAGCAGACTGGGTCCATGCCATTGCGACCAGTGTCGCTGAAATCATCAAACATCGCATTTCGATACCCCGCTCTCCCGCATTTCAGACTTATTGGTTCTGTAAAAATGGCGGACATCCGGCTGTTGTGCCGCCAGTTGATTGCAATTCTACCATCAGACCTGCTGTGCGGTGCACCAAGCGATTATTTGCATCGCTGCGGCCAACAATTCGGCTCAGGACGCTGGAGGTCAGCGTCTGGTTGGAGGGTTCTCTGGAACTTTGGCGTTGTGCTCGCAATAAAATTGCGTTTTCTGTTTTAGCGATTTAATGCGCCAGCGCGCTGGGTCCGGGTGGCTGCAGAAAATATTGTGGGAACAATGCATAATCGATGAAATTGACTGTGCCGTCGCCATTAAAATCTTCATCGCCCGTCCCGACAGTGTTAAAAAACGGCGCCCACAGGCTGATATCAGCAAAGTTCACCACACCGTCATTATTAATATCCGGGTCGCAGAAATTGCCATAGCCGTCACCGTTGGTGTCGCGTTGTGCGGCATTAGCAACAGTAATGCAGTTGTCTTCGCGGTTGTTTAAGCCATCTCCATCGGCATCAGCGAGCACTTGATTGATCAATAATTCCGGGGGTTCCAGCAAACCGACCGAATAGCGAACTTCGTCAATCAGCCCGTCAAACTGATACCCGATCCGCAGGGGTACAGGAGCGCTCATCGGGCAGTAATCACGTGCGCCTGAAGCAACGGCTGACTGCAGTGCCGTTCCGGTGCTCAGGTTTTGTACCCGGAAATGCAGGTCGTAGGTCAGGGTGTTGCAAATCCCCTCGTCCGGTCCACCTGAGGTAATCTGCCGGGCCACGGCAATGTAATAGTCGTCGCCGTTGCGCACATACAATCCCGAGCCGATGGTTTGCGAACCGATAATCATCTTCAGTTCCGCCGGAGCGGCGCTGGCCATGCTGGAACCGCCGGCTGCGGTGGCACAGATTTGCATCGCCCAGTCGCGATCCGCTACCAGCGTCTCTGCGATCACGTGGCAATCACTGAAGGCATCACCATGAACAAACGCTTCGATCGTAAAAGAAGCCGGGGTGATCTGGGGTTCCATAATGGCCGTCATCGTGCAGGTAAGATCAAATTCTGCGCCGTTCAGATTAGCAGTGGCGCTGGCGACAGAAAATCCCTGTGGAAAATTTCCGCCTCGTCCCGTTAACGGTAGCGGAATCTGCTTGATGTAGCCCTGGCAGTCCAGGTGCCCGGCGCCGATCGAGTCTGCTTCCAGGCCGGGACTATATTCGAAGCGGTAATAATGATCGCCCGGATGACGCGATGGTGTTGCGATAAAATAGTGCGCACCCACTTTAGCGGTAACCTGTTCGTACGACGACGGCGACAGCGCAATATGAACACCCGCTGCAACAGCAACCAGAACCACTAGCAAAGTTAGTGAGCGAATACGCATGAGAGCCGCCTCGATCCTTCACCTAATTCTATAATACTGCTGAATTCAAGTAGTAAATGTCAGTAATTCTTCTTATTTACTTTGTGCAGAACCAATAAATCTGTTGCCGTCAGGATTCCGGTGATGAGTAGTGATTGCCTGCCAGCACCAGATCACCGCCAGGATTTTCGTAGCCTCGACAGATTGGAAGCCTGTCAATTCGTACCCCATCTCTGTACCATTTCGTGTCGCCTGACAATGTCCAAAGAGACGGTAGTGATTAATTCAGACATGGGCTGCTTTACAAGTTGCGGAACACACTGGTGAGCGCCCCCACAACCCAAACAGATACTATTCACCTGGTCTTTGGTGCCAGCGGTTATATCGGTTCCAACCTGGTTCCGTATTTGCTGTCAAGTGGGCGGCGCGTGCGTGCTGTGTCGCGCAACCGGGAAGTGCTCGAGGGCCGTGGGTGGTCTGGCGTAGAAATCGCCCAGGCCGACGCAATGGAGCCGCTCACACTCGACGCTGCTCTGGACCGGGTTGATGTCGCGTACTACCTCGTGCACTCCATGGCAGCAGGCAAGAACTTTCCCGAACTTGATGCCGTGGCTGCCAGGAATTTTGCTGCTGCGGCTGAACGGCAGGGCGTGCTTCGAATCGTTTATCTGGGAGGGTTGCTTCCGGATTCTCCACCTGAATCTCCTCATCTGCGCTCGCGCCAGGAAACCGGCGATCTGCTGCGTGCCGGCAGTGTACCGGTCACCGAAATTCGTGCAGGAATGATTGTCGGGCCGGGCTCCGCTGCGTGGGAAGTCATTCGTGACCTGGTCAATCATTTACCGGTCATGATTACACCACGCTGGGTAAAGTCGAAATCGACGCCGATTGCGTTGAGTAACCTGTTGCATTATCTGGCCGAGGTTCCGGCTTTTGAGAAGACCGCAAATGAAATCTATGCGGTTGGTGGTCCCGATATCCTGACCTATCTCGAGATTATGCGACAGTATGGTGAATTGGTGGGCAAACGACCTTATATTCTGCAGGTGCCACTACTCACACCGCGACTTTCCTCTTACTGGTTGCGACTGGTAACGACAGTGCCCACGAGTATCGCACGGGCACTGATCGACGGCTTGTCGGAAGATTTGATTGCTTCTGACACACGTCTTGTCGAACTGATACCGCAGCCACTGCTGGGATTCAGGGATGCAGCAAGAGCGGCATTGACTGCTGACCGGCAACATGAAGTGCCGGCCCGCTGGACCGAGGGATCCATAGCATGCCGCAACTTTCATCCGGAGTATTCATTCTATGCCCGGCAGACCGGCGATGTTTTTTTGACTACAGCACGCGCCAGTGATGTGTGGGATGTGATTTGTACAGTTGGCAACAACGGTGATTTTTTTTACGCGCGTTGGTTGTGGTGGGCAAGAAGGGCGCTTGACTGGTTAATCGGCGGACCGAGTTTGCGGCGCAAACGCCGGCATCCCCAACGCCTGCGTGTCGGTGACGTGGTTGATTCGTGGCGCGTGATTGCGATGGAGCCGGGTACCCGCCTGACATTGCTGATGGAAATGAAAGCACCAGGAGCCGGTGTGGCCGAGTATACAGTGCACAATGATGACCAGGGGGTGCGCATTGAAGTGCGGGCTTATTTTCATCCGCAAGG
>JABDLQ010000312.1 GCA_013002925.1 Gammaproteobacteria bacterium
GCTTGCGCGTTGCCACCGCCTTGGCCAGTTGGGCGCGCAGCACGGCATCGTCGAGGCGGGCGATCACCGTACCCTGCTTGACCTTGTCCCCTTCGAAAAAAGGCAGTTCAACGATTCGACCGGACAGTTCGCCGTGCACGTGGACGGTGCGCGGCGCTTCGAGCGTGCCGGTCAGGGTGCGGCTGATACTGATGGACTGGCGTTTGACGACTTCAATTTCAATCGCGTGCGCCGGTCTTTCGGCGGGTGCCTGTGGGGGCTTTGCCAGTGTTGCCTCGGCACTTTTACCGTCACTCGGATTGCAACCGGACAGCGCTTGCAGCGACAACGCAAGAATCAGAATGTTAAAGCACCGGCTCGACACCATCAGGTTCCGTTCAGACTCGGGGGAAATACTTTAGGGCGCATTTCCGGGTGGTGCAAGCCTTATCCAGATAGTGGTACAGGCAGCGGCAGCCGAAATCGCCAACCGCTGCCGATGCTTTGTTTTGGTGCGCACGGCAAACTCCTGCGTCCGCGCGAACGCGTGGGTCGCCGGCTCGTTGCCGAACAGATTGTGCCTGTCGAGAAACGCCGGTTGCTGACGGCTGCATTGATCGAGCCTGCGTTCGTCAGCACCGTTGTTTATGCTGACCCTCGCTGTCAAACGCCATGATGACGCCTGAGAGCGACAGGTGTACGCGAATCTTGCTCAACCGGGTAAACTCGTCGATGCGAGTTCCATCGATAAGCTTGTCTTTGCCGGGAGATGGCTGCTTGGCGTGTGTCACGATGACCCCGTTGATTCTCCATTCATCTGACCGGCCCTGTCCGCCCGTTGGATTTGTAATAGACCTGAGCCGGTGTCATTTACAGGGCCTGGATATTCATTATCGCCGCTTAATCAACTCTCGTCTAAACCTGAATGAGTTGTTTCCAGGCTTCCTGTTCAATTCTACATTTCTGATTTAGATTAGAAAATAATACAGAATATAACTCGCTAACTTCGGCTACCCGATATCCAGCTAGCGGGGTCCGTTTCTCATTTTAAATTTGACTGGAAACTTGTGAAAACCGGGATCATATTCAGGCAGGTTAAAAACAAGATTTGTCAGAAATTCCTTCTTGTTGGTCTCAATGAAACCTGGTTTTCAGAATCTGCCTGACCCACTTGATATGCGAGTCAACAGACCACCGTGATATGTTAATATCCGCTATCGTTTCGCGGTAAGTGAACGGATTCAGCAGAAATAATATGAATAACTTTACAGGGTCGCATTTAATGAAAAAAACCGTACCGGCCTGCGGTTTGATAGCGGTCCTGATGTTTCTCTCGGTTTGCTCCATTGCCTCCGCATCACCGGATTCACGGCGCAACATTATTCTCGTGTTAGTGGATGATCTGGGTTACGCAGATTTGAGTTTGACAGGGAGTAGCACCATTAAAACTCCTCATATCGACAAGCTGGCCAAGGATGGCGTGCAATTCACCAATGCCTATGTGACTGCTTCAGTCTGTTCTCCAAGCCGAGCCGGATTGATTACCGGCCGATATCAGCAACGTTTCGGTTACGAAGACAATACTGGCCCTGCTACCCACCAACCCGATTACGTTGGCTTGCCTGAGAGTGAAATGACCCTGGCCGAGGCACTCAAATCCCAGGGCTACAGCACTGGCATCATCGGCAAATGGCATCTCGGCCAGACTCGCGAACAGCATCCACAAAATAGCGGTTTCGATGAGTTCTTTGGCATGCTGCACGGAGGCCATACTTATTTTGGCCCGGATAGCAAGGGGCCGTTGGTGCGCGACATGCGCAGCGTAGATCTGGAAAAAGACGATCCAGGCTACCTCACTGACAAACTGACGAGCGAAGGGCTGGCCTTCATAGAACGGCACAAGGATGACAGGTTTTTCCTCTATATGTCGTACACCGCCGTGCACACCCCTTACCAGGCTACTGAGTCAGACTTGCAAAATGTTGACCCCGCCCTGGGAAAGCGGCAGAAGATATATGCTGCGATGACCCAATCCATTGACGATGACCTGGGAAAAATCCGCGCCAGGCTCGATGAACTCGGTATTGCGGATAATACTTTACTCGTTTTCCTCAACGACAACGGGGGACTCGTGCGTAACAAGCATCCCGCAAAAAACACGCCGTTTCGAGGTGGCAAGCAGGAAATTTTTGAAGGTGGGATTCGCGTCCCCCTGATCATGTATCTTCCAGGCCTAATCGAGGGCGGCAAATTGCATTCCGATCCGGTCATCTCACTGGACCTCTTCCCCACCTTTATGGCGCTAGCCGGTGCGGTTGATTTTAAGGGTGTGAAACCGCTCGACGGCATGAATCTTATTCCCGTCATCGCTGCTGGATCAGGTCAGCTGCCCAGACGCCAACTGTACTGGCGAAGACAGAAAGCCTGGGCAATCCGAGACGGTGACTTCAAACTGTTGAACACTGGGTCAGGTAGTGAAAGTGAACTCTACAATCTTAGAGATGACCCTGCGGAGTCGAATAATATCTTCGACGGGAATGCGGAAATTGTCACCAGGATGAAGGCCGCACACGACGCCTGGAACGCCACCCTGATGGATC